>JBGTHX010000080.1:0-15212 GCA_041746055.1 Lewinella sp.
CGTTCCGTATTGGGCCCGATCTGGATCCTCCGCCACTCGCTGGTGCGCTCCAGCTCGATCAGCTGCCGGTTATCGGGTACGCGCAGTTCGCCGTTATTACTTGAGAGTTCGTAAGCCAGCCCTTCCCCGCCCACCGGCTCGTAGATGGTGACGTTGCTCTTGTCGGCGTTCACCTGGAGGTCCCGCATATGAATATTCGGGCTCAGTTTCAGCTCGCCGTACTGGGCATTGATGGTGAAGGTGCCACCGACGTCCAGCAGGTTGATATCGGAGCGGCGGGCATTGATGACCACGTTGCCGTCGATCTTCTCACCCACGATGTCGCCGAAGCGGGTACGGATATCGAGCAGTCCCTGGACGTTATCGATGTTGATCGCCGAGAATTCCCCGTTGATCCGCAGCCGGTTGCGCAGGTTGCTGATGGTGGCTCCACCGAAGTGGCTTTTCAGGTATACCGGGCACTCTTCCGGCAGGGTGATGTAGTATTCTACGGTAAGCTCGCTTTCGGGTTGCACGGAGTCATCCCGGCGGCGGTTCTTCAGAAAGATCTTTAGTCCGGCCACCTCAGTGATGAATTCAAGGTTTTCCAGTTCCCGCTTCGCGGTCTCCAGCTCGGCGTGGCGGGCCGTCATCACCACCTTCACGCTGATTTCCTGTTTCGACCAGGTCTCGACGTAGATCTCGGCTTTTTCCCCCTCGACGGCGAGTTCGCTGCCGCTACGGTACGAATAGGTATCCTCGATGGTTTTGGTTACCACTTCCCGCCGGTCTGACTGAGCGCGGACGCAGGTGCCCAGGCCGGTGATGAGGAGCAGGGCAAGTAGGGGAATTCGCATGGGCATCAGAGTTCGACGATGATCCGGCGGTAGACGTCGTCGCGTTCCCGCTCGATGTCCGCCAGCTGCCGCACGATGCCCGGGTCCTCGCCGTAGGCGACAAGCATGGCCTTCACTTCTTCGCGGGCGGAAGTAAGTTCATCGAGTTCCTGGCCGAGGTTATTCAGTATGGGCTCGTTGCGGGTACGGACCTCGGCGAGTGCCCGGGTGAAGCTGCTTTCATCGGCGTCCCAGTCGGCAACCACCGGCTGTGGAGCGGGCTCCTGGCTGTAGGCGTAGGTGATCTGCGGTCCGGCATCGTACCACAGCACCGTGGCTCCGGCCGACAACAGGAATACGACGGTAGCCGCCAGGGCCAGCCACTGCCGGGGCGCCAGCCGCGGGACCTTAGTGCCGGCGGCTGGCACGGCGTTCAGTTCCCGGCTGACGGCATTCCAGACCTGGGCCGGCGGAGCGTAGCTCGGCAGGCGGTTGTCGAGTGCCTTCCCGGCTTGGTCTCTGTGGTGGTCCAGGTCTTTCCGGAGCCCGGCCCAGAGGCGATCCGGGGCGTCGTATTCCGGCAGCTGCCCGAGGGCGCGGCGGAGGCGGTCGTGGTTCTTCTCTTTCACACGTAAGCCTTTAGGTATTCGCGTAATTTCTTCTTGGCGTAGAAGAGCTGGCTCTTGCTGGTGCCGACGGTAATGCCCAGCATATCCGCCACTTCCTGGTGTTTGTAACCTTCCACTTCGATTAGGACGAAAACGGCTCGGTAGCCGTCGGGCAACCGCTGGATGGCCTTTTCGAGATATTCCACATCGAGGGAGGTCTGTCCCCAGTCCACCTCCCCGTCGGCGTGCTCCAGGGGTAGTTCATCATATCGGGGCTGCCGGCGGAGTCGGTTGAGGGCGGTACGCACGATGACGACCTTCATCCAGGCGCCGATAGTACTTTCCCCCCGGAAGGTGTGCAGCTTTTGGTACACCTTGAGAAAACCTTCCTGCAGGGCATCGTTGGCCAGGTCGAAGTCGCCGCAGATGCGGTAGCAGGCCGTGTACATGGCCCGGCTGTAGCGGTCGTACAGTTCCTTCTGCGCCCGGCGGTCCTGCCGGCGGCAGGCCGCGATGAGTTCGGCTTCCGTCATCCGAGCGGGGGTTGCGGGTAATGGGTTTCGATGGGTCAGGGGACTGATCATAAGGGCAAGCGCTCTGTGCCAAGGAGAGGCACAGAGCGCTTGCGGTTGGTTGATGACGAAAAATTCCGGGCTAGAAGCGGTAGGCTACGCTGCCGATCCACCGTTTGGGGGACTGGTCCATCCGGTAGTCGTTCCCCTGCCAGGTGAACGTCTCCCCGTACTTGGCAAAGTTCCCGTCGTAGCGCACGTCCAGGGTGAGGGGGCCGATATCCACCGATCCGCCCAGGGCGTACCCGAGATTGAAGGTGTCGAAGGTGCGCTGCAGTCCGGCATTGTCCCCTAGATCGGAGGTGTTGGAGAGATAGAAATGACCGACCGGACCGGCGTTCAGCCGAAGGAAGGCCAGCTTGTAGCTCAGGAGTACAGGAACGTTTACGTCGTTGTAGCGCTCCTCGAAGACTACCGTGGGATTGGTGCCGTCGGTGTAGGAGTAACTATTCTTGGAGCTGTTGAAGGTCACCTCGGGTTGCAGGGACAGGGCATCCCCCAGGGGCAGCCGTAACAGGGCGCCGAATTGAAAGCCGTAGCCGGCATTTTCGAGGGCGATCATCAGGTCCTGGCGACCGTCGCGGTCCGTACCGAACTGCTCCCCCTGGAGCGACTCGGTGGACAGGCCGGCCTTGAGGCCGAATTCGATCTGGGCGAAGGAGACGACGCTCAGTAACAGCAGGGGCAAAATCAGGGCAATACGGTTTCTCATGTCTGTTCAGGTTGGTTAGCGGTTTAGCGTATTTGGGGCGGGTGAGATTGCATGAAAGCCGTTAAGACTACCTTAATCTATGTCGCCCGCCACGCTTATGTTACCCATCCGTTACGGGAGATTTGCCCCCATTGTCGGCTACCGTCACTCACCGAACCACACCCCCAGGCCGGCCCCGTACTCATCGGTCACGACCCGGTGCAGGTGCTCCTGGGCCGGCCGTTGCACCTGCGATCCCGCCCGCTTGGCAATCTTGACGACGAGCTCCTGCCCGTGCCAGCTGCGGCGGAAGGCCAGTATGGCATCCCCGTCGGGCAGCGGCTCGTAGGTGGCCTCACGAAAAAAATCGGGATGCACCTGCCGGAGGTGGAGCAGCTTGCGGATGAGATGCGCCTTCCGGGCCGGATCGTACTTATCGACCGGCTCTCCGTCTAGCCACGCCTGTCGCCGGGCGTAGTCCACCGGCCGGCGGTTGTCGGGGTCCACGAAACTGAGGTCCCAGCTCTCCGTGCCCTGGTAGATGTCCGGATTACCGGGTACCGTGCACTTCAGGATCACCTGCGCGAAGCTGTTGTGGCGCGTCTGCGCCCAGATGGTGCGCAGGAGGTTTTCCAGGTGATGCCGCAGGCCACCGTGGTCCAGGATGCGGTCGGCCAGGTGATTGAGGCTATTTTCGTAGTCGACGTCGGGCGCGGCCCAGTCGCTCATTTCCTTGCCCTCCCGAATGGCCTTTTCGAGGTAGCTGTGGAGACGGTCCCGCAGTCCGGCCTCCTCGGGCGTCTTGTGGAGGGGGAATCCGGCCACCAGACTCTGCAGCACGAGGTACAATCCGCGCGGCCGCACCCGGCCCAGCTCCAGGGTCTCGTGGGCCAGTTCCACGAACTGCTGCCACTCCCCGGGAAAGAAGGTGAGCGCCTGTAAAAAGGCCCGGCCGTCCTCCCCCCGCTTGGTGTCGTGGGTGGCCGTGGCGTTCATCGTGGTAGCGGGCCGTGCCTGGATGAAGTGGTGGAAATCCCGCACCGGCAGCCGGTCGCCGGGATCGGCCGAACTGCCTACCTCGTTGAGGTGGGCCTGCCGCCAGAACTGGTAGAAGGTGGTGTCTTCGACGCCCTTGGCCATGAGCGGACCGCTCAGCTGCTGGGTGCGCTGCAGTAATTCCAGCGTTTCGCCGGAGAAGTCCTGGTGCGCCAGCCAATTCACCCACGCCAGTACCGGTCGGCTGTGGTCGGGCGCGTGCTCGGCCACGGCCGTCGTGGCCTCCATGCAGATGCCGAGTTCGTGGTTGGTCAGTCGCCCGCCGGCCGGATAGATGCGGTAAACCGGGAAGGCCGCCAGCCATTGGGCCAGGGTTGCGCGAAAGTCTTCCCGCAATTCACCGGTCAGGAAAGGTTCCCAGCGGCGGACCAGGTTATCGAGCTCCCCGTTGAAGTGCTCTTCCACCAGCATCAGTTTGTTGCGGAATATGAGCGCGGAGTAGTCAGGCAGCGGCTCGCCCGTGAGGGACTCGTAGAGGTCGCTGAAGGTACTGCCGGTTTCGTCGTTGGTCAGCAACCGGTTGACCGCTGCGAGGAAGTCGTAGCCGGTGGTACCCTCCACGGGCCAGTCGGCGGGCAGCTGCTCGCCCGGCTCGAGGATCTTTTCCACGTAGATGCCGACGCCGGGCCCCACCGATTCCCGTAGCCGCTTCAGGTAGCCGGTGGGGTCGAGCAGCCCGTCCACGTGGTCGACCCGCAGGTGCTGGATATGCCCGGCCTCGACGTCGGCGAAGGTCCGCGCGTGCAGGTCGTCGTACACTGCGCGGTCCTCGGTCTTCATCCCGATCAGCTGGTTGACGGTGAAGAAGCGGCGGTAGTTAATGTAGTCGTTCACGCGTTGCCAGTGGACCGGCTGCACCGGCAGGGTACCGTTCGCGGGCGCCTCCCGATCTGCCCCGTGCCCCTCCCAGAAGTCCTCGTACACCTGTACTCCATCTTGGTAGTAGCGCAGCTGGCCCGCGGCTTCCACCGCTTCCGGCTCGTTGCCCAGCACGGGCAGCATCATGCGGCCCGGCAGGCGCGGGTGGTCCCAGTCGATGTCGAAGTGATCGGCATACTTGCCCTCCCGACCGTTGGCTACCACGGTTTGGAACCAGACGTTCTGGCTCACCAGGGCGGTATGGTTCGGCACGATATCCTGCATATAGCTCATGCCCCGCCGGTGCAATTCGGCGTGCAGCTCCTCCCACTCGGCCTCGGTGGTCACTTCGGGATTTAGCTTACCCGGGTCGGTGACGTCGTAGCCGTGGGTGCTGCCCGGCGTGGCGGCGAGAATGGGGCTGCCGTAGAGGGTGTCGATGCCCAGCTGCTGGAGGTAGTCGAGGATGGCGGTCAGGTCGGCGACCTTGAACCCGGCGTGGAACTGAATGCGGTAGGTGGTCATAGGTTATCGGGCAATAGCGGCAAAGCCCCAGCCCGGAAGCTGCAGGCGGTGATTGGCAAGGGTGGCGCCGTTGGAGGCGAGCAGAAGTTGGGTCGCGTCGACTTCGACGGTGAGCGGTTCGGGACCGTAGTTACCGCAGGCGGTGTAGGCGGCCCCGGCGATCGTCCAGGTAATGAGATGGCCGGCGTGGTCGACGGAGATGTCCTCAAAGGTGAAGCCGATCGGGGCGGCGGCGCGCAGGTGCAGGGCCTCCCGGTAGAAGCGGGCGATGCGCGGATCGGGCTCCCAGCTGAGTTTGGCGGAGTCAAAGGTAGAGGTCGCCTGGGGGTCCGGGACGTGGTGACCGTCCCGCTGGAAGGCGGCGAATTCCTTCGCGCGTCCTTCCCGGACCGCCTTGATTAGCCAGTCGTCTCCGTGGTGCACGAAGTAGGGGAAGGGGCGGCGCTCCCCGTACTCCTCCCCCATGAAGATGAGGGGAGTAAAGGGGGACAGCAGGTAGGTACCCGCTCCGAGCAGGTACTTATCCGTGCCGCTGGTCTCGAGCAGCCGGTCACCCTCCATGCGGTTGCCGACCTGATCGTGGTTCTGGAGGAAGACCACCAGTTGCTCGGGAGTGACGTCGGCCGGGGGCTTCACGCCGAAGTTGCGTTTGCGGTGGTGGGAGTATTGTCCGGTATACACGTAGCCGTCGCGCAGGGCACGGGCCAACTGCTCCACCGTGCCGAAATCCTCATAGTACCCAAGCTGCTCCCCGGTAAGAATGGCGTGGAGGGCGTGGTGGAATTCATCGACCCACTGTCCGCTCATCCCGTAACCGCCCACCTTCCGCTGCCGCAGGTACCGCGGCGCGTTCAGGTCGCACTCCGCGATCAGGATCATTTCGCGTTCCTGCTCCTCGCCGATGCGGTCGGCCAGTTCCGAAACCTCTTCCAGGAAATGACGGGCGGAGTAATCTTTGATGGCGTGGACCGCGTCGATGCGCAGTCCGTCCGCCCCGTAGACCTCCAGCCACAGCCGCACGTTCTCCAGCCAGTAATTCCGGACCCCGTCGGCGTGGGCGTCGTCGAAGTTGATGGCCGGCCCCCAGGGCGTATGGTGGGTTTCGGTGAATACCGGGAAGAACTCGGGCAGGTAGTTGCCCTCCGGACCGAGGTGATTATAGATCACGTCCACCAGTACCGCGATCCCATGCGCATGGGCAGCCTCGATGAAATCGCGGAAGTCCTCCGGCCGGCCGTAGGCACGGAAGAGGGCCGAGGGCAGAACGCCGTCGTAGCCCCAGTTGCGGTCGCCCGGCGTTTGATTGAGGGGCATGATCTCGAGGATGTTGACGCCCAGTTCCTTCAGGTAAGGCAGCCGCTCCGCGGCGGCCCGGAAGGTTCCCTCCGCGGTGAAGGTGCCGAGGTGGAGTTCGTACACTACGCCACCCTGCAGGCTGCGTCCCTTCCACTCTCCCGACTCGAAATCGGGCAGGTCGATCACCTCACTTTCGCCGTGTACGCCCTCCGGCTGAAAGCGGCTCGCGGGATCCGGGTAGCGCTTATCCCGCTTCCCGTCGAGGAAGAATCCGTAGCGGGTGCCCGGGGGGACTTCCAGCGAATCGGAGATCCGGTAACCGCTCCCTTCCTCCTGCATCGGATAGGTGCCGGCGGCGGGACCTCCCGTGATCACCAGGTCCACCTGCCGGGGCTTCGGCGCCCAGATCCGGAAGCGGCGGCGCCCCTGGTTATCGGGCACAAGAGGCCCTAGGGGGCGGTAGATAAAAGTATCGGTCATGTAGTTATCGGTTTTGCAGCCGGTAGGCAAGCTGCAGCGCGCGCTTGGCCCAGCCGGAGAGCAGCCGGCGCTGGGCGCGGTCGCGGGCCGGCTTCTGGTTGATGCGGCTTCCTACGGGATAGGCGTAGATCTTGTTCGTGAGTTTTCCGTAATCCAGATCCAGCTGGTGCAGCAGCAGCAGTTCCTGGATCATCTCCCCGGCCCCGGGGGCCACCATAGTGCCGCCGAGCACCTTGCTGCCGCCGAGCGCGGATTTGCTGAGGTACAGGATCAGGACACCTCCGCGGTAATCGGCGGCCACCGCCCGGTCGTCGTGGGCGAAAGACTGCTCGACGGTCTCGTAGTCCGTACCACGCTCCTCCAGCTGCTCGGGGGTAAGTCCGAAGGTAGCCACTTCGGGGTCGGTAAAGGTGACCCAGCTGAAGTTGTTGAGTTGGTGCTTGCGGTCGATGGGACTAAGCAGGTTGGTCCAGAGGTCGGTATTATGCTTCTCGGCACCGTGGCTGAACATCTCGCGGCCGTAGGCATCGCCCACGGTGAAGATGGATTTATTCGAGGTGCGGTAGTACTCGTCGGTGATGATGCGCCCGTCGCGGGTGTGCACTCCGGCCAGCTCAAGACCGAGTCCCGCGGTACGCACCTGGCGGCCGATGGCGACCGCGAGGTGGGTGAAGGAGGTGTCTCCGTCGGCGAGTCCGCCGGTTGTGAGCTCGGCGGTGGTCGCATCGCGGAAGCGCTTGATCTCGGTTCCGAAGCGGATCTGAACGCCCTCCGCCATGAGCTTATCGGCCAGCACCCGGGCCGCGGCGGCCGGGTCCTTGGACAGCAGTCGCTCGTCCCGCACGAGTAGCGTCACCTCACTCCCGAGTCTTCGGAAGGCCTGGGCGATCTCGCAGCTGTTGGGTCCCCCACCCACGATGAGGAGGTGACCGGGCAACTCATCGAGTTCCCCGAACAGTAGCTCGTTATCGTACTGCTTTACCATCTCGGCACCCGGCACCTTCAGGTGCCGCGGCCGCGATCCCGTAGCCAGCACGATACGGGGAGCGGTGAGCTTGCGCCCGTTGACCGTCACCTCGCGGGGGCCGGTGAGCATGGCCTCGCCCACGACGGTTTCGAGGCCGTATTCCCGGTGGAGATGCGCGGGAGATTCCTGCTTGCGAATGATGTCCTGCCGCTCCCGGATGTAGGCCATCACCCGGGAGAAGTCAGCCTTCCCCGAAATTTCCAGTCCGAATTTCTCCGCCTCCCGCGCACCGGCAAACTGGGCCGCCACGTGCAGGAGGGCCTTGCTCGGCACGCAGCCGTAGTTGAGGCATTCCCCCCCGTAATCGTGGACCGTTTTGTCGATCAGGGCTACGTTCAGGCCGATGGCCCCACCGAAACCGGCGGCGCCGAGGCCGCCGGAACCGGCACCGATTACAATGAGGTCATGGGTATATTTCGCCATACCCACCTAAGCCCGCCGCCCCGGTGATTGTTTACCTCAGGCGCCGTCGCGGGCGATCTCCTTCAGTTCCTGTAGCTTCATCATGCACTCGATGGGCGTCATATTGTTGATGCTCACCAGATCGAGTACCTCGCGGATCCGGCCCGCGGTGGGGTCGGCGGTCTCGAAGATGCTTAGCTGCAGGGCCTCGGCGCTGAGGCTACCGGCGGCGACCGGACGGGCAGTCGGACCGTCCGCCACCGGTTCGGTCAGGTGCTGCTGCTCCAGCTGGGTGAGGATGCTGTCGGCGCGGGCTATGATGCTTTCCGGCATCCCGGCCATGCGGGCCACGTGGATTCCGAAGCTGTGCTGGCTGCCGCCGGGTACGAGCTTCCGCAGGAAGATGATGCGGTTCCCGTGCTCCTTGATGGCAATGGAGTAGTTGTGGATGCGCGGCAGGCTGCCGGCGAGCTCGTTCAGTTCGTGGTAGTGGGTGGCGAAGAGGACCTTCGGGCGCGCCCGCTCGTTGTTGTGCAGGTATTCGGCGATGGCCCAGGCGATGGAGATACCGTCAAAGGTGCTGGTGCCCCGGCCGATCTCGTCGAGCAGGATCAGGCTGCGGTCCGTGATGTTGTTCATGATCGAGGCCGTCTCGTTCATCTCCACCATGAAGGTCGATTCCCCGCTGCTGATGTTGTCGCTCGCGCCTACCCGGGTGAAGACGCGGTCCACAATCCCCAGCCGCGCCCGTTTGGCCGGTACGAAACTACCGATCTGGGCCAGCAGGCAGATCAGCGCGGTCTGCCGCAGGAGGGCCGACTTACCCGCCATGTTCGGACCGGTAATCATGATGATCTGCTGCCCGTCGGGGTCGAGGTGCACGTCGTTGGGAACGTACTGCTCCCCCACCGCCAGCTGCCGCTCGATGACGGGGTGACGCCCCTCCTCGATATCGATATCGCGGCCCTCGTCCAGCTCCGGCTCCACGTACCGATCACGGTTGGCTACCTTGGCGAAGCCGAGCAGACAGTCCAACCGGGCCAGCAGTCCCGCGTTGCGCTGTACGGGGGCAATGTAGTCCTGCAGCCAGTTCACCAGCTCTTCGTACAGTTCCTCTTCACGCTGAATGATCTTATCCTCGGCGTGAAGGATCTTATCCTCGAGCACCTTGAGCTCCTCGGTGATGTAGCGCTCGGCGGAGGTGAGGGTCTGCTTGCGCGTCCACTCGGGGGGCACGACGCTCTTGTACTTGTTGGTCACCTCGAGGTAGTAGCCGAAGACGTTGTTGAAGCCGATCTTCAGGCTCGAGATGCCGGTACGCTCGATCTCCCGCTGCTGGATAGCCGCTAGCCGGCTTTTCCCCGTGCGGGTAATGTCGCGGAGGTCGTCGAGATCCGCGTCGTAGCCGCCCGCGATCACGCCCCCCTTGCTGAGATTGACGGCCGGACTCTCGGCCAGCTGCCGGTCGATACGGGCGCAGACACCGGGCAGCGGATCCAGTTTATCGCCGATTGCGGCCAGCACCTCACTGCCGGAGTCGAGCAGCAACTGCCGGATCGGGCCCATCGCGCAAAGGGCATTGCTCAGGGCACGGATCTCCCGGGGATTTACCTTACCCAGGGGCACCTTGGAAATGAGGCGTTCCACGTCGCCGATCTTCCGCAGGTCGGTGTCGAGATCCTGTAGGAGCGGGGGGCTGCCGACGATGGTGCGCACGCATTCGTGGCGTTCGCGGATCGCGTCCAGCTCCTTGAGCGGGAGCACCACCCACTTGCGCAGCAAGCGCCCCCCCATCGGCGTGACGGTGCGGTCAATGGTGTCTACCAGGGAGACGCCGTGATCGTGCGGACTGTGGATCAGTTCCAGGTTCCGGATCGTGAAGCGGTCCAGCCACACGTAGCGGTCATGGGCCAGCCGCCCGATCCGGGTGATGTGCTTCAGGTTGCGGTTCTCGGTGGTCTCCAGGTAATGGAGGATGGCGCCCGCGGCGATGCGGGCCTGTTCCAGTTCCTCGATCCCGAATCCCTTCAGACTCGCGGCTTTGAACTGCTTCAGCAGCTTTTCGGTGGTGTAGTCGGCGGTGAAGACCCACTCGTCCTGCGGGGAGAGGTAGAAGCGGTCGCCAAAGGCCCGTTCGAATTCCTTGCGGCGGTCCTTGCTCAGGATAACTTCCTTGGGCTGGAAGCTTTGCAGCAGCTTGTCGATGTAATCCTCCCGGCCCTCGGCTACCAGGAATTCTCCGGTACTCAGGTCGAGCAGACTCAGCCCGCAGGCGTCCCTCCTACCCCGCCCGAAGGTTACACTGGCCAGGAAGTTGTTGGCCTTGTGTTCGAGCAGCTGGTCGTCCACGGCCAGACCGGGCGTCACGATCTCCGTCACCCCGCGCTTCACGATCTTCTTTTCCTTCGAGGGCTTTTCCAGTTGTTCGCAGATGGCTACGCGGTAGCCGGCCCGCACGAGCCGCGGTAAGTAAGTGTCGACGCTGTGGTAAGGAAAGCCGGCCAGCTCTACGTCGCTGCCCCCGTTGTTGCGGCTGGTAAGGGTGATCCCGAGTACCTGGGCGGCCTTCACGGCGTCTTCGCCGAAGGTTTCGTAGAAATCGCCGACACGGAACAACAGCAAGGCCTCGGGGTGCTTGGCCTTCACCTTGTTGTATTGTGCCATCAGGGGCGTGACTTTCTTCGACTTACTACTGGCCACGGAAGGAGGGGGATTTGCGCGGAGCGAAGGTAACAAAGGATAGCAGACGCCCTGCCGGGCTACCCCGCCAGGGCGTACAGTCGCGCCTGTTCGTTGAGGGTAAGGAGGGGCGCGGAGTCGTCGTCCGTCCGGTTCAGGATGGCACAGCCCACGGCGCAGGAGGTGCAGCGGGTAACCTCGCAATACGATTGCTTGAGCTCCAGCAGCGCCTGGCTTTCGGCGGCCGAGCGCGCGGACCAGCCGAGCTTATCCCAGTGCCGAACGACGCTGTTCGCTTCCGGCGGCAGGGCCTCCAGCAGTTCGAGCGATCGGTCGTGGTAGCGGTCCTCGCCCCGGTAACGGGCGTAGGTGAAGAAAGCCGGCGCCACGGCATTGATGAGGATCGAGCGGATGGCGTTCTCCCCCAGCCGGCGTTCGCCCCGTGGAGCGACGGCCCCGAACCGATAGTGGTCGCGCCAGTAATTGCTCAGGCTCACGTCAAACATATTGCGTAGCTCTACGACGTCCGCCGCGGCCAGGGCCTTGCCGAAGAGTTGCCCGCTGCGGTGGTACAGACACGCCAGCTGCGCCAGCCGCACCGTGGGAAAGTTATTCGGCCGCATCCGGAGAAAGCGCCAGGTCGCCGCGGGCAGCGGATGGAGATCGTACTTCACCCGCAGCAGGGCGTACTCGCGCCGCAGGAGGGTGACGTATCCATCTTCGGCTGGGTCGGCCTCGGGGAGCAGTCCTGACTGTCCGAATAGCAGCGACTCGAGCTGCAGCAAGCTGTGCTTATGCTTCTGCAGCACCCGCAGCGGCAGGGAGCCGGCCAGCATCTCCATCGCCTCCGCGTTCACCTTGCCGCCGAGGGCACGGGCCAGAGCAGCGTAAAAGGCGCCTTCCCAGTCCCGCTGGGTGTCCTCCAGCCGGGCGGCGAAGCGGTCGGCACGGCCGGCCATCCGCTCGGCCAGTACCCGCTGCAGCCACATGGCCCGCACCGGCGCCGGCACCCCGTCGAGCTGGGTTTCGCACGGCACCCAGTACTCGTTGTGCAGCAGCCGCCAGTAGCTGGCGCGGGCACCGGCGGGGATGCGGCCCCGAAGCTCCAGGCAGGGGATGCGGCTGCCATCGCGGCGGTACACGGGGCGGTCCTCCTCCAGCACGACGTGCAGGATTACCGCATCGTAGGCTGGGTCCGTGTCGTGGCCGTGGTCGTACCACTCGCTGCTGCGGACGTGCATTTCTACCTGTCCGGCCCAAGTAAGTCCGTCGATGCTCAGGCGGGCGTCCTGAAAATCGGGGCCGGCATCGGTGTGGAGGGTGCCGAATTGCTGGATGGTGATGGCTTCACCGGTGGTGGAACGGAGGTCCCGGAGGTCAAAGCGGGCCAGTTGCCACAGGTAGTGGAGGAAATCTTCTCTCATTTCTCAAAGTGGTTAAACGGTCAAACAATTTGACACAAATAAACCCCTTTAGAAATATTATGCAACTTTTTGTGTTACTTTCTTTTCCACATGCCGAAGCGATAGGCCAGTTCGTTCTTCGCGTCCGGGCGATACGCCTCGCTCCAGACCTCCTGCCATTCCTCGGCCGGCAGCTCGGGGAAGAAGGCGTCGCCATCCGGGATCTCGGCATCCACTATGGTGCGGTACACCGTGGTTATGACCGGCAGGGCCGCGCGGTAGATGTCGCCGCCGCCCACGATAAAGGTCTCCTCCGCCTCCGTCACCGCGGGGTGGCCCAGCGCCTCACGCAGACTGTGGACCACTACCGTTCCGGTAGCGGTAAAGAAGGGATCCCGCGTCATGACGATGTTCGTCCGCTTCGGCAGGGGCCGGCCGATGCTGCGAAAGGTCTTGCGGCCCATGATGACGGGGCAGCCGGTGGTCATGCGCTTGAAGTACTTCAGGTCGGCGGGCAGGTACCAGGGGATCTCCCCGTCCTTGCCGATGGTGCCGAGGCGGTCGGTGGCGACGATGGCGGACAATTGCATGGCCGCCAAGGTACAGCGGTTTCTAGCCCAGGCCCAAATTCCGCTCGCCCACCTCTTCCCGGCGGCGGCGCAGGCCGGCGTCGATCTCCGCCTTCTTCGCGGCGATGTCGGCGGTGGTCTGGTACACGCCCACTTCGGTGTGGTAGCGAATGTGATTTTTCAGCCGCGCGGCCCGCTCGCTGATGGTTTCCTGGGCATCTACGGCGTAGGACTGCTCGTGCTCGGCCAGCAGGTAATCGTAGGGGCTACGCGGCGCGATGAGCTTGGTGAAGATGGGTGCCGTCTCGATCGCTACGAAGAGCAGCGTAACGAAGAGCACGGCCAGGGCAATGGCGGAGCTGCTCCGGCTGAGGCGATCGAGGGCTTCGATGCGGGCGGCGAGTCCGTCAAACCCCTCGTGGTCCAGCGCGATGATCTCGGCAGTGAGTTGTCTGCGGAGCTCCGCCAGTTCGCTCTCGCGGGCCGCAATCTGCGGGGTGAGGGTGGCCAGGGTCGCGTCCAGCTCGGCCTGCGCCTGCTCGGTGCGGGCCTGTTTGGCGCGGTAAATGGGTCCCATATTGCGGATCTGCGATCCACCGCTGCCGTCGGCCTCGGCCAGCGCCGCCGCGGCGGCGACATCGCGGGCGGCCGTCTTTTCGTCAACTTCGGCAGTCAGGGCGGCCGCTTGCCGGGTCAGGTCTCCGAGGGGAACGGCGTAGCGGGCGCGGATGCCGTC
Organism: Lewinella sp.; assembly: GCA_041746055.1. Taxonomy (GTDB): domain Bacteria; phylum Bacteroidota; class Bacteroidia; order Chitinophagales; family Saprospiraceae; genus Neolewinella. Next base: position 13,718 of record JBGTHX010000080.1, read on the forward strand.
CTCCTGGTCTTTATAGGTCTGCTGCTGCATGATCACGAGCTCGGCGTCGATCTCCTGCTGGAAGATCTTCAGTTCCAGCGGCTTGGCGATGACCAGGGCCAGCAGCACGGCCATGCCGAGGCGCGGCGTGACCACCAGCAGGTTCCGGAACCAGCTGCGGTCGGCCTTCATGCTCGATACGATGTAGCGGTCGAGATTGAAGATCATGAGTCCCCACACCACGCCGAAGCCGCTCGCCGCCAGGTAGCTCCCGAAGATGGTATAACAGGCGTAGCTGGCGGACAGGAAAGCCAGCAGGCCGGTAAAGAAGATGGTGCCGCCGATGCCGAGGAATTTATTCTCGTCGCTGGGCACCCGATCGAGGGTGTCACGGTCGACGCCGGAGCAGAAGAGGAAGAAGGATTTGATGGATTGCATGGATTAATCGCGTTTGGAACTCCGAAACTCGGTGCATACCCAGACCGGGGCGAATTTCTTGGATGAATCCAAGGCGGGATCGGACGACCGACTTTTTTGGCACCCGCGCGCCGCCGCCGCCCCGGACGCTTTGTATATTTGCAACAAATTATTTCATTTTCCCCCTTGACCCGCAACAGCGAACCCCTCACCGACAGCGGTACGGTTTACGCCGACGTCATCCTGCCCCTGGCCCTGGCGCAGACCTACACTTATACGGTGCCGGAGGAGTTCGTCAGCGGGCTCCGGGAAGGGCAGCGCGTGGAGGTGCAGTTCAGCCGCAACAAGCACTACGCGGGCATCGTGCGCCGACTCCACGGCACGGCCCCGGGCTTCAAGACCCGCCCGATCCTGAGCGTCATCGACGTGGAACCGCTGCTTACGACGCGACAGCTGGAGTTGTGGGATTGGATGGCCGATTACTACTGCTGCACCCTGGGCGAGGTGATGACCGCCGGGCTGCCCAGCCACCTCAAGATGGCCAGCGAGACCATCATTACCCTCGGGCCGCTCTTCAGCGACGACGTCACCGAACTCAACGAGGACGAGTACCTCATCGTGGAGGCCCTCACCCTCCAGCAGGAGCTGTCGCTCAAGGATATCCGTGATATCCTGCAGCGCAAGACCGTCTATCCCGTTATCCGCGCCCTGCTCGACCGCCACGTGATCCTGCCCAAAGAAAACTTCGTGGACCCCTACAAGCCTCTGGAGGTCAAGTGCGTACGCTTCAGTCCTGCCTGCCGCACCGAAGCCGAGCAGGTAGCCGCCTTCGACAAGGTGGCGCGCTCCGAAAAGCAGACGGCCGTGCTGCTCGAGTACATCCAGTACAGCCGTACCCAGCCCTACGTGCGCCGAGCGGACCTCTCGAAGCGGACGGGCGCCAGCGATGCCGTCATCAAGGCCATGGTCAAGAAGGATATCTTCGAATTTTACGACCGCGAGATCAGCCGCATCGGCGGCGAAGAGGCTACCGCGGAGCCCGGGGCCCTCAGCGCGCAACAGGTGGAGGCCCTGGCGGCGGTGCGCAGGTGCCAGGGGG
>JBGTHX010000081.1:0-7912 GCA_041746055.1 Lewinella sp.
GCCTTTGAATCTGACTTTAAAGCCCGCAACTTATACCTGGCCTTCGGGGCCTGCCCGCGCTTTCTGGAGAAAGAGCCGATCCGCTTCTCCGAGGCGGAGTACAGCTCCTTCAACGCCATCTATCCGAACTTCGCCGCCACGCCCTGGTCCACCGACGAGCTGGGCCGCATCCTGCTGATGTGCACCCTCCCCCCCGCGGAAAACGGGGAGATCCTGGACGAATTATTCAAAAGCGCGGATTACCGCGAACTCATGGCCCTCTACAAAGGCCTGTATTTCCTGCGCAACGCCGCCCATTTCGTGGAACGGGCCCGCGAGGGACTACGCACCAATATGGTGGGCGTCTTCGACGCCATCGCCCTCGAGAATCCCTTCCCCGCCCGCTACCTCTCCGAGGATGCCTGGAACCACATGGTGCTTAAGGCCATGTTCATGCAGCGGCCGATGTACCGGATCTACCGCATCGAAGACCGGAAGAACGCCAAGCTAGCCGATATCTTCCTCGACTACGCCGAGGAACGCCGCTCGGCCCACCGGCCGGTCAGCCCGGAACTCTGGCGCTTCGTGGAGGGATACGTGGACGACCGCTCCTTCGCCGCCCTGGAACTGACCGTCAGAGAAGGAGATGAACTGGAGCGAATCGCCGCGCTCAGGACGCTGGCAGCCAGCGATTACGCTCCCGCCCGCAACTGGCTGGAGCAAGCGGGTCACCGCACCGATGACCTTCCCAGCTGGAACACCATCGGCCGCCGGCTGGCGGAGCGGGAGGCTTAAGGGCCGGTCGTCACACCCAATCCGCGTAGTGCGGCGTTCCATATCTGAATTTCTCACCCGGCCGGCGGTTTTCCGCCGCTTAAAAATCCCCCCGTCCCATGCAATTCATCGACCCCCACGTGCATATGGTATCCCGCACTACGGACGACTACGAGGCCATGCGCGCCGCCGGCATCGTAGCCCTCATCGAGCCGGCCTTCTGGCTGGGACAACCGCGTACGGCCGTCGGCTCCTTCCGCGATTACTTCAGCACCCTGGTGGGGTGGGAGCGCTTCCGCAGCTCCCAGTTCGGCATCCGCCACTACTGTACCATGGGCTTGAACTCCAAGGAAGCCAACAATGAAGAGCTCGCCGAACAGGTGATGGACCTGCTTCCGCTCTACGCCACCAAAGAGGGCGTGGTAGCCATCGGGGAGATCGGCTACGACGACCAGACCAAGGCCGAGGACAAGTACTTCCGCCTCCAGATCGATCTGGCGCGCGAGCTTGACCTGCCCATCCTCATCCATACCCCCCACCGGGACAAAAAGAACGGCACCTACCGAAGCATGGACGTGCTGGAAGAGCATGGCTGTGACCCCACCAAGGTGATCATCGACCACTGTAACGAGGAGACCGCCCAGGAGGTCCTTGACCGGGGCTACTGGACCGCCTTTACGATCTATCCGGGTACCAAGATGGGCAATGAGCGCATGGTGGACCTCATGAAGCACTACGGCCCCGAGCGCATCATCGTCGACAGCTCCGCCGATTGGGGCATCAGCGACCCGCTCTCCGTCCCCAAGACGGCAGCCCTCATGCTGGAGCGCGGCATTTCCGAAGCCGACGTCCGCAAAGTTACCTACCAGAACGCCCTCACGGCCTACGGACAAAGCGGGCAGATGAAGGAGTCCGACTGGCTCGATGCCCCCGATATAGACCGCAGCCAACTCTTCAGCGGCAACAGCGTTCTGCGCAACGGCCGCCGCGCCGAACCCTCCGGCAACATCATCGAAAACTGATCCGACCCATGGCCCTTCGCCCCTTCCTCACCCTGATGCGACCCGCAAACCTGGTCACCGCCGTAGCCGATATCCTGGCCGGTGGCGCCGTGGCGGCAGCCGTGAGCGGCGGATGGAGCGATGACCTCGGCTGGCTCTGTGTCGCCACCCTCGGCCTGTACGGGGGCGGGGTGGTCTTCAACGACGTCTTCGACCTCGACATCGACCGCATCGAACGTCCGGAACGGGCCCTCCCGAGCGGCCGGGTAAGTCTCTCCTCCGCCATACTGCTGGGCGGATTACTGCTCATCGGCGGCATCACCTGCGCCGGAGCAGTAGGTGCCCGGAGCGCGGCCATCGCGGTGGCCGTAGCCGTGCTGGCGCTGGTGTACGATGCCCGCGCGAAGCACCATCCCCTTTTCGGGCCCCTGCTGATGGGGATGTGCCGCGGCGGTAACCTCTTGCTGGGCATCAGCCTGAGTGCTGCGGCGCTATCGGCTTACTGGCCGCTGGGCGTACTGCCGGTGCTGTTCATCGCGGCGATCACCCTCACCAGCCGGGGCGAGGTCGGCGGTGAGAACCGCGCCTCCATCCAGTTGGCACTGGGGATGGATACGGTGGTCGCGGCCGCCCTGCTGCTGCTGAGCCGCTTCACCGTAGCCGAATGGTTGCCCGCCCTGCCATTTTTTCTACTCTGGTACGGCATGAACGCGCGGGCCAAGCTAGGGGCCATTACCGATAACCGTCCCGATAAGATCAAGGTAGCGGTCAAAACCGGCGTCATCTCCCTGATCCCCCTCAACGCTTGTCTTGCCGCCGCCTTCGTGGGTTGGCCGGCCGGACTCGCCGTACTGGCCCTGCTGCCGGTCTCCTACGCGCTGGCGCGCTACTTTGCCGTCACCTAGTCTCCCCCGCACCCGCGCCCCCGCCCGAACCATGAAGATCAGCACCGACAGCCACCTCACCTATTGCACCAATATCCACCCCGGCCAGACCTGGCCGCAGGTAAAGCAGAGCCTGCACCACGTGCTGGAGGTCAAGGAAAGGCTGTGCCCGGATGCGCCCTTCGGCATCGGCCTGCGGCTTTCCGCCCAGGCCGCGGCTGCCCTCCACGAGCCAAAGGAACTGGCCTCCTTCAAGGAATGGCTGCAGCGCCACGACTGCTACGTGTTCACCATGAACGGCTTCCCCTACGGCGGCTTCCACGGCCAGCGCGTGAAGGACCAGGTTCACGCGCCCGACTGGCACACCCGCCAGCGCGTGGTCTACACCAAGCAGCTGTTTGACATCCTGGCCGAGCTGTTGCCCGAGGGACTGGACGGCGGCGTATCGACCTCTCCGCTGACCTACAAGCCGTGGTTGATCGCGGGCACGCAGGTGCTGCGAACCTTCGAAATGCTGGGGCACGTCGCCGAGGTCGTCGATCACCTCGTCGACCTTCGCAAGCGTACCGGCAAAGACCTCCACCTGGACGTGGAGCCGGAACCCGACGGTCTGCTCGAGAACAGCACGGAATTCATCAGCTTCTACCGGGCGATGCTGCACGGCGACCGGGAGGAGGCCGTGCGCCGCCACCTGGCTATCTGCTACGACGTGTGCCACTTTGCCGTGGGTTTCGAGGAACCCGCCGCGGCGCTTTCCGCGCTCCGCGGGGAAGGGATCCGGATCGGCCGACTGCAGATCAGTGCCGCGCTCAAGGCCGATCTCTCCGGCGACCGCCGCCGTATCCAGGACAGTCTGCGGCCCTACGACGAGCCCGTGTACCTCCACCAGGCCGCGCTCCGGCGGGAAGACGGGAGCGTGGACCGCTTCCCCGACCTGGCCCCCGCCCTGGCCATGATGGGCGATCCCGACTACCGGGAGTTGCGTACCCACTTTCACGTGCCGATCTACGCCGACAGCTACGGCGTGCTGCAGTCCACCAACGATGCGATCCGCGATACCTTAAAGCTGTGGCAGCGCGACCGTTTCACCCCCCACCTAGAGGTGGAGACCTACACCTGGGACGTGCTGCCCGACCACCAGCGGCTGGGCCTGACCGACTCCATTGCCCGGGAACTGAACTGGGTCCGCCGCCAACTCAACAACTAAGCTATGCGTCCGACCGCCGTCATCGATATCGTAGGCCTCACGGCCGGCCTCATCGGCCCCGATACCCCCTTCCTTTCCCGCTGGAGCGCCGCCCGCCGCATGACCACGGTGAACCCGGCCCTGCCCGCCGTGACCACCACCGCCCAGACCAGCTATCTGACGGGCAAGTACCCCGGTGACCACGGCATCGTGGCCAACGGCTGGCTCTTCCGCGACGAGATGGAACTTAAGCTCTGGCGGCAGTCCAACCACCTGGTGGAAGGGCCCAAGCTGTGGGACGTGGCCCGCGAGCGGGACCCCCACTTCACCATCGCGAATATCTGCTGGTGGTACGCGATGTATTCGGGGATGGACTACACCATCACCCCCCGCCCGCAGTACCTGGCCGACGGCCGTAAGATGCCGGACTGCTACGCCTACCCGATGGACCTGCGCCACCGGCTCACGGATGAGCTGGGCACCTTCCCGCTCTTCTCCTTCTGGGGCCCGCGTACCAATATCGTCAGCAGCCAGTGGATCGCCGACGCCGCCCGGCTGGTGCACCAGTGGCACCATCCCACGATGAGTCTGGTCTACCTGCCCCACCTCGACTACAATATGCAGCGGCACGGGAAGGACCATCCCAGCGTACGCCAGGACCTGCGCGAGATCGATGGCGTCGTCGAAAAGCTCATCAACTACTACGAGGCCAACGGAGTGGAGGTGACGGTCCTCTCGGAGTACGGCATCACCAACGTCGACCGCCCGGTACACATTAACCGCCGCCTGCGGGAGGCGGGACTCATCAGCGTCCGCGAGGAGCGGGGCACCGAATTGCTGGACGTCGGTACCTGTCGTGCCGTAGCCCTGGCCGACCACCAGATCGCCCACGTGTACGTGCGTGACGGAAAGGACATCCCCCTGGTACAGGATCTGTTGAAGGACGAGCCGGGCATCGAGCACCTCCTGGATGCGGAAGGGAAGAAGAAATGGAAGATCGACCACCCCCGTTCCGGCGAGCTGGTCGCCGTGGCGGACGAGCGCAGCTGGTTCACCTACTACTACTGGCTTGACGACGCGCGCGCGCCCGACTACGCCCGCACCGTGGACATTCACAAGAAACCGGGTTACGATCCGGTAGAGATGTTCCTCGATCCCGACAAGAAGCTCATGATTCCCCGCATTGGTCTTAAGGTGGCGGGTAAGAAACTGGGTTTCCGTACCCTCATGGACGTCGTGCCGCTGCGGGCGGAGCTCGTGAAGGGTTCCCACGGGCGGTTGGGCGCCCCGGATGCCGATAAGCCAGTCTTCATCAGCCGGCAGGAAGCCCCGGCGAAGCTGGAAGCCCCGGAAGTCTTCGACTACCTGCTGAAGGCAACCTTCGACTAGGGCAGAATCACCTCGGCGATCACGGGAAAGTGGTCGGAGGGGAAGCGATTGTCCACCGCATCCGTGAGGGTGGCATAACGGAGCACCCGCACGCCGGGCGAGGTCATGATATAGTCGATGCGGCGCTCCGCCGGGGCATCGTAATCGAAACCGGTATAGGTGCCCTCCGGCCCGAGGCGGACGGGCGCCTGGGCGTAGGCATCCTTCAGATAACCGGTAAGGACGCCGATGGCTTCGGTGTCCGGGGTGAGGTTCAGGTCGCCGGTCAGCACCACCGGCAGGCGGTCCCGGTTCAGCTGGCTGATCATGTTGACGATCAGGCGGGCGCTCTCGATGCGGGCCTGCTGTCCGACGTGGTCGAAGTGGGTGTTGAAGGCCATGAACGACTCCCGGGTGTCGCGCCGCTGGAAGCGGGCCCAGGTGACGATGCGGGGCAGGGCGGCGTCCCAGCCGGTAGACACGCGCCCGGAGGTGGGGGAGAGCCAGAAGGTGCCGCTGTCCTCTACCTTCAGTTTGTCTTCGTTGTAAAACAGGGCGGAGTACTCGCCGCCGTCGCCTCCTTCCCGGCCTTCGCCGACGTAGTCGTAGCCATCGAGGTTCCGGCGGAGGTAGCGGAGCTGGTTGGAGAGCACCTCCTGGGTGCCCAGGATATCGGGGTGGTGAAATTCAACCTGGCTGATCAGAAAATCGCGGCGGTTTTCCCAGCGGTCGCGGCCGTCGTCGGGCGAATCATAACGGATGTTGTAGGACATCACGGTCAGGGGGTCCTTGTCGGCCGGCCGGCGGCCGGTGGCGCAGGAGGTCAGCACGAAAAGCAGGCAGAGGCCGAGCAGGGGGCGGGTCAGGGGAGAGAGCTTCATACGCAGAGAATGAACTAGCGGCTTTCGGGTTCGCCGCGGTAGGGAGGCAGGGCCTTGTTATAGCGCTGTCCGTTGAAGATGCGGCCCGGTGCTTCCCGGGCGCGCTGCTCCGCGGGCAGGTGATTGAAGTCATGGCACTCGGCCGAGCAGCAGTTTTCGTGCCGCGCGGCACAGGACTCGCACTGAATGAAGAGTACGTGGCAGGCGGTATTCGCGCAGTCGAGCTGCCGGTCGCTGGCCTGCCCGCACTGGTGGCAACGACTGACGACGTCTTCCGTGATCCGCTCGCCGAGGCGCTCGTCGAAGACAAAGTTCTTACCTAAGTACTTCTTCTCCAGCCCCTGCGCTTCGCACTGCCGCGCGTACTCGATGATGCCGCCGTCGACCATGGTCACCCGCCCGAAGCCCCGGTGGAGGTAGTAGGCGCTGGCCTTCTCGCAGCGGATGCCGCCGGTGCAGTACATGACGATTTCCCGGTCCTTCTTGTCGGCGAGCAGGTCCTCCACTACGGGCAGGATGTCGCGAAAGTTGGTCACCTCGGGACGGATGGCCCCCTGGAAGTAGCCCACCTCGCTTTCGTAGTGGTTGCGCATATCCACCACGATGGTGTCTTCCCGGTCGAGCAGTTCATTCACCTGCCGGGCATCCAGGTGGCGGCCCCGCTTCGTGACGTCGAAGGAGGCATCGTTCAGCCCGTCGGCTACGATCTTGGGCCTCACCTTGATGATCAGTTTCAGGAAGGACCGGGCCTCCGCCTCGATGGCGATGTTCAGCCGGGTACCGTTCAGGATGGGTATGCTGTAAAGGGCCGTGCGAAAGGATTCCAGATTCGGGGTGGGTACGGACAGCTGGCCGTTGATGCCCTCGGTGGCTACGTAGATGCGGCCCAGCACGCCCAGTTCCGACCAGGCCCGGTAGCAGTCGTCGCGGAACGCGGCGGGGTCTTCCAGGTGGGCGTAGCGGTAGAAGGAGAGGGTGGTACGGGGCTCCTTTTCGGCGTCTAGGCGGGCCTGGAGATCCTCCCGGGAGAGGAGATTGCGAAGTTCGTGCGGTCTCGTTTCCATACGTGGCCGCAAAGATACGCATCAGGGCTGGCGCAGCTGCCGGCGGAAGGAGGTGAGTTGGAGCAGGTCGGTCGCCAATTTGCCGAAGGCGTCCGGCCGCTCCGTAGTAGTGTGCAGTTGCTGGCGCAGCCAGGGGGACTGCTCCGGATCGAGCAGCAGCGTCGCCTGTTTCCAGTGAAGCGCCAGATCGCGCTGGGTGGTGTAGTCGAGCTGGCGGCTGTGGAGATCGTCCAGAAGGCGGCGTACCACGGCCTTGCTCAACCGCTCGTTCCAGGCCTGGCGCCGCTGCAGCGCCAGGAAGCGGGGCAGGCCACGAAGTCTAAGGGCGTCTGGCCGCCGCGTCAGCAGCTCATCGTAAAGCCCGTCGAAATCCTCCCGGCTGATCTGACCGATGAGCGTAGCGGCCACGTCGCGGGGAAACTGCTGAGGCTCTTCTTCCAGCAGAAAGCGCAGGAAAGCCAGGCGGATTTGGGGATCGTGGTAGGCGGCTATCGCGCGAGCGGCCTCCCGCAATTCCAGTACGGGCAGGCTGCGCCAGAAATCCGGCCAGTGGCGTCCGGTGATCTGCTTCCATTCTCCGGGCGGCAGTTGCCGCAGGAGTTGTTGGCGGAGCGTAACGGGGGCTTTGGTCCCACCGTACTTTTTGAGCAATTCCCGGGTTTCGGGGGAGGCGGTCGCTCCGGTGGCCTGTCCGTCCGCGAAAGTGGCCCGGGCCATTGCGGTGTAATCCGCGAGGATGTCCGGCTCGTCGCTGAGCAGCAGCAGTTCCGCCACG
>JBGTHX010000082.1:0-20428 GCA_041746055.1 Lewinella sp.
GCTCACGCTGCTCGGCCAGTCGGGTGTAACCTCCCTGGCCTTGCCGGCCGCCTACCTGGCGGGACGTACCCTCAGCGCCGAAACGGGCGCGATGGCGTTCGCCGGTGTTTACGCCACCTACCGCAACGGCTCCACCTTCGATGCCACCTTCGACTACTTCAGTGTGCGGTCGAAGGAGGCCGCCAACCTGGCCCCGGTAGTTTCCGCCCAGAACTTTGAAGTTTCGGAGGAAGCACCGACGGGCGCTTTGGTCGGTACCCTCCTGGCTACCGACCCGGACCTGGACGCGCTCACCTTCACCCTAACGGGAGGAGATGATACCGGCCGGTTCGCGCTGAATGCCAGCTCCGGTGCCCTCACCGTGGCGTCCACCCTAGACTACGACCTGGCGCCCGCGTACTTGCTGCAGGTAACGGTCAGTGACGGTTTCTCCGAGACCGTGGCCAACGTCCGCGTGGAAGTGCGGGAAGCCGTAGGTTCGGTAGAGGCTTGTAATCCCCTCTCCACCCTGCCGTGTCCGGAAATCACCGTTCAGCTCCCCTTCAATCTTCCCTTTGAGGGAACGCCGGGCGCGCTGGCCGGTACCGGATTCACGATGGCGCTGCCGCCGGCAACCAACCAATTCCCCGCCGTGGCCTCCAACCCCGGCGTTCCCGGCCTGGAAGCAGGCCTGCTGCAGGTCTCGGGCGGAGCACTCACCGTCACCAGTACCAAGGGCATCAACTACGAATCGGCCTCCGGCAGTACCGACAACAACACCCAGGTGAACGCCCTGGGGGTGGGCGTCAAGGTTCCTGCTCAGGTCTTCAACCTATCCGTAGACTTGGCCCAGCCTGATTTTGCCGGGAGCACGGGTGACAATTCCCAGCAGGGCGGACTGTGGTACGGGCTCGATTACGACAACTTCGTCAAGCTCGTCGTGGTCAAGAATAGCAGCACCAACCAGAAGGTGCAGCTGGTCGTGGAGGCCACCGACCCGGCTAACCCCACCCTGGTAAAGCTCACCGAGATCAACAGCCCCAACTTCGGCTTTGTAGCGGGTAAGCTGAACCTGCGCCTCGAGATCAATCCGGAAACCGGCCTGGCCAGCGGCTACTACTCCGTCAACGGAGGCACCGAGACCAAGGTGTCCGAAACCGGCATAGACGCAGTGGCCCTCCCCGTCACTTTCCTCGAGGGTACCGACCACGATGCGGATCCCTCCACCGCCCGGATCGTCTACGCGGGTATCTCGACGACCCACCGAAGAGCAGCGGTCACCGAGTCCATCGCGTTTACCTTCGACAACTTCTCCGTGGTCCCTGACGTGGTCACCCCGTCGCTTGCCTTCACTCCCGCGGACATCAAGGTGACCGTGCAGGAAGGCACGACCATCGCCGACCAGGCCGTTACCCTCACCAGCAGCGACGGTAGCTCACCCTCCATCACCCTCTCGGAGGACCCCGATGCTTCGGACTGGCTGATCCTGCCGCAGGCACCGGCAACCGGACAGCTGTTCTTCGGGATCATGCCGGACCTCGCGCCCGGTACCTACACCACCTCCATCCTGGCACAGGCCGACGGGTACCTAACCGCCGAGCTGCCCGTGACGGTAAGAATCCTGGGTAACGAGCCCATCATCACCCTCTCTCCCGAGCGGGTCATCACCGACGACGTCGTGGACGGTCGGGCCGGAAGAGCCATTACGATACTCCTGGCCAACACCGGCAACGTCGCGCTGCAAAACCCGACAGCGGTCATCGAGGGGGCCGCGGCCGCTGATTTTACCGTCAATACCCTACTCCTCCCCGCATCGATTGCCGCCAGCGGCAGCAGCAGCCTGATTATAAACTTCAACGCCTCGGCGGAAGGCCCCCGGGTGGCTACCCTGAAGGTGAAGGGGGATAATGCAACTTCCGCTTCGGTGGAACTCCGCGGCCTCGGCAAAGACGGCATCGGCGGTGCCGCCGAGCCCTCGCTCCAGTACATCTTCAACACCTACGACCTCGGCATCACCGTAGGGGACGGCAATCCAGCCACTAACCTGATCGAGCTCCCGCAGGGTAAGTCCTACAATGACTTACTGGGCGACGAAATTGAAGCCCAGCGGTTTAAGCGCGCGGGCAACGGCCAGGTCACGCTGGAAGTTCTCTCGGTGTACGGCCCGGAAGCCAACGACCCCGTGGTAGCCTTCGGCTGGTTCGAAAGCGGCGACGCCGAAAGCCGGACCGAAGTGTTTACCGTCGGCAACACCATCGCCGGTAACGGACAGAGCCTTAATCCCAGAATAGACGGTGCCCGCTCCTTCGACCCGGGTATCGCCACCTTCGGCCTCTTCAGCCGCTGGCCGATCTTCAACGATCGTATCCTCTACAGCGAGGATGCCCTCAACACCTTTCCCGGGGCCATTCCCCACCACGTGCGGGTGTACGCGTTACCCGGTGAGGCCAACGCCTACGTGGTGGCTACCGAGGAGCACACCAGCGGTTTCGACTACCAGGACGTCGTGGTGATCGTGCGCAACGTAGTACCGGTAACTGACCAGCCCGTGGCGGATGCCATCCGGATCAACTTTTCCGACCAGGCAACGCCTCCTCCGGCCGGTTACCTGCGCGATTACGGACAGGCTTACGGATCCCGGGGCGAGCTGTCCTACGGCTGGGTGGTACCCGGCACCACTACCCCCCTTAGCCTGGTAGGCAACGGTCGGAACCGCGCTCCCACGCCCGACGTGGACGTACTCGGAGAAACCCTGATGCACATGCAGTACGGGGATGCCGGCGGCACCAACGGGATCAACGCCCCGGGTGCCTGGGAGGTAGCCGTAGCCAATGGAGCCTACCGCGTGACGGTAACCACCGGAGACCGCGACACTGAAAATCTCGCCAATACCCGCCACGTGATCAACGCCGAGGGCGTGCAGGTCATCGCCCGTGATGCCGTGATCGGAGCCTCCAACTCCTTCACCGCCACGGCGGTCATCCAGGTCCGCGACGGGCGCCTCACGCTCGACGCGTCCGGGGGGTACAACTCGAAGATCCAGACCGTGATTTTCTCCCCCACCGACGCCAGCCCGCAGGCCTTCTTCTCCGACGTCAATCCCGCCGACGGCGCCCGCGACGTCCAGGTGAATGGCTTCCAGATCGCCGCCGTCGTGAATACCCCAGATGCGTTCGAACTCGACAAGGCGTCCATTTCCGGAAACATCAAACTCTTCGAACAGACCGCAGAGGGCCTGATCGACATCACCTCCAACTTCAACGACACCGGTGGCGGGGACGCGGTCATTCTCACGCCCAACACTTCCCTGAAGTTCTCGACCACCTACCTGTTCCGCATCGAAGGGGTAGAAGCCAACCGGATCGGAGACCTGAACGACCGGATCACCTTCCAGCCGTTCAGCTCGACCTTTACTACCGTTTCCATCGACGATACGAACCCGCCGGCTAATCTCGAGGGCGTCAGCTTCACCCAGGTGTCAGGTACCGCCCTCGGTGACGGGGTAGCCGACCGCTTCAGCAGCCTGGCCGTGGGCCCCGACGGTAAGCTATACGCGTCGACCACCGGCGAAGTGATCAAGCGTTGGACCATTAATCCCGACGGTACACTATCGAACCTCGAGGAGCTCACCGTGGACCTACGGGGCAGCAAGCACCCGGTCTCCGGGGCTGCCGGTCCGGACGACCGGTTGATCATCGGTTTCGCCTTCGCGCCCGAAGCGACCGCCGAAAATCTCGTGGCCTATGTCACCCACAGTACCCTCACCCTGACCAACGGCCCGGAATGGGACGGCAAGCTTACCCGTCTAAGTGGCCCCAGGTTGCAGACAGTGCAGGACATACTCGAACACCTGCCCCGGTCGGCCAAGGATCACCTTACCAACAGCGTGGTCTTCGGTCCGGAAGACGACCTCTTCATCGTGCAGGGTAGCAATTCCGCCGGTGGCGCACCGGACGGCTCCTGGGATTTCCGGCCGGAACGCCTTCTCTCCGCGGCAGTACTGCGCGTGGAGCTCGGCAAGCTGCCCGCTACCCTCCCCCTCAGCCTCTTCACGACGGATGACGTTGCCGTGATCAACAGCGCCCCCGCCCGGGGCCTGCTGATGGCCGACAATACCTACAATCCGTACTCCGCCGATTCCCCGGTGACGCTCTTCGCCACCGGTATCCGGAACGCCTACGATATGGTGTTCCACACCAACGGCTGGCTTTACGTGCCCACCAACGGTACCGCCGGCAACAACAGTAGCTCGCCAATTACGCCGGCCTCCGCCAGCTTCGTGAACCGGGACCCGAACGGTCTCGGCGTGCGCCGCCCCAATGGCACCTTCTTCGTGGATCCCACCATCCCCAGCGTTGTCGGGGGAGAAACCCAGAAGGACTGGCTCTTCAAGAGCAAGGGCGGCAGCTACCACGGCCACCCCAACCCCTACCGCGGCGAGTTCGTGCTCAACCACGGCGGAAGATCCTATTCCGGCCTTCCGGGACAAATCGAGGCCTCCTACCGCGACGTGAGAAAGTACCCCACCGACTTGGGACCGGACGCGAACTACCTCGAAGTGGCGTTCGACTTCGGCCTCAATAAGTCGCCCAACGGAGCCATCGAGTACAAATCCAACGCCTTCGACGGCAAGCTGGCCGGGATGCTCATGGTGGTGCGCTTTAGCGGTCAGGATGATATCCTCGTCCTGCAACCGGGTAACAATTCCGGAGACATCCTCCAGTCCTTCCCCGACGTACCCGGTCTTCAAAGCCTGGACGACCCCCTAGAGATCGTGGAAGATCCCCGCACCGGTAACCTCTACACGGCCATGTACGACCGCGACGGCAACCAGCGCCAGCAGCTGATGCTGATGCGGGCCGACGTACCCGCCATCCCCGAGGCCCTGATCGCGGCCACGCCCGCCTCCCTGCTCTTCGAGACCACGGTCAATACCCACGGACCGCGAACGCAGGCAAAGACCGTAAGCATCCGCAACGAAGGCAGCTCGGACCTGACCATTACCGACGTGAGCCTCACCGGCCCCCACGCCGGTCAGTATACCTTCTCCGGCCCCGCTACGCTTACCCTGGCACCCGCGTCCGCGCAGCAGTATTCCGTCACCTTCGCTCCCGACGGCAATGATCCGCAGCTCGGTTACCTGGAAGCAGCCCTCACCTTTGTCAGCAATGGCAACGACGGCGCTGAATTCTCCGTAGGACTGCACGGACTGAAGAAAGCCGGCTACGAGGGCCTGAATGAGCCGCCGCTCCAGGACGTCGTTAATACCCTCGGTATCGGTATCGACGTCGGGTGGACCACCCTCACCACCGGCACCAATGCCACCCCCAAGGGTGAGGAAGTGCTGGTCCCCCTGTTCGAGGCAGCCGGCCCCGGCAACGTGGGGATCGTACCCGTAGCCCGGTATTCACCGGCCGAGATCCTGCCCTTTGGCTGGTACACCAACGTCGGCAATCAAATCGACCTGTACGAGGTAGGGGTCCAGCTCAATGGCATAGACCAGGCGCAGACCCTCTACCCCGGCCTGCAGTCCGGCACCAACAGTTTCGATCCGCAGGGTGCCTTTTTTGGCATCTACGTCACCTCCAACACCTTCAACCGGGTCAACTATACCGAGGACAAACTGAACCAGGAGGTCCCGCACCGGGCCCGCGTATACCCCGTCCGCAACCGCACGGGGGAACTGGTGGCCAACAGCTATCTGGTGGCCTTCGAGGACGCCAGCAACGGCGACTACCAGGACTACATATACCGGCTCACGAACGTTAAACCGTACGAGGCGGGCGCGCAGGTGCTGAGTTTTTCGCCCAGCAGCCTGAGTATTCCGGTTGTGGAGGGTGAAGTCTCCGAGCTCCGCAGCAGCGTGCTCTCGACCAGTTCGGCGCTGGGTGTCAATCAGGTCACCCTTACCAAAAGCGAGCCCTGGGTGGTGTTGCCCACCACGGTTTCTTTCGGTAGCCCCCTGGCTTTCCGGATCAACTCCGCCGGGCTTCCGGTGGGTAACTACGAGGCGACCGTGACGGCCTCCGCCCCGGGATTCGCGCCGGCCACCCTGCTGATCCGTACCGAAGTGAAGAAGGAGGTGGTGTACGCCGCCCGCATCAACTTCCAGGACGGCACCTTTGGTGCTCCGGAGGGGTATACGGCCGATATCGGCGAGGCGTACGGCGACCGCGGCAACGGCCGCTTCTTCGGCTGGATCGACGTCATTACCCGGCAGCCGCTGGATAACTTCTCCTCCGCCCGGGGCGCCCAGCGCGGCGTCACCGATGCCAGTTCGAACCAGGACAAACTCCTGCGTTCGCTGAACATGTTCAACCGGATCAACACCAGCCCCGCCGTACCCCGGCACTGGGAGATCGTGGTACCGAACGGCCGGTACCGCGTGGAGGTGGCGGTGGGTGACCCCGCCTTCTACGACAGCCGGCATACCGTGCGCGCCGAGGGCGTGGTGGTCATTGACGGATTCGTACCCACCGCCGCGAACTACTACCGTTCGGCCTCGGCCACGGTGGAGGTGCTGGACGGCAAACTGACCCTCGACGACGTCGGGGCCGCGGCTTCCGGCAATACGAAGATCCTCTACGTGGATATTCAGCCCGTGAACGTGGAAAATGCGCCGCCGACCGTGGTTGCCCTGCTCGACGGCAGCGTGGATGCGGCGGGCCAGTACCGGGGCGCCGTGACGGTGAGCCTGGAAGCCTATGACAACTCGCTGAGCGGCGGGATCAGGTCCATCCGCTATGCACTCGACGGCGCCAACTTCCAGCCCTACTCCGGTCCGTTCACCCTTGCCCTGCCTTCCGGGCAGACGAGCTACGACTACGAACTCACGCTGGAAGCCACCGATAACAACGACAACGTCGGTACCGGCTCGGCCAGCTTCACCGTGGTGGAAACCAGCGGCGCGCTTGTGCGGATCGAGAATATGCTGAAGGTGCCGGGGACCAACCGGGGCTTCCCGGCGGATGATTTCTACACCTTCCACCGGAACGAGCAAACCCGGAACTCGGTAGGCAATACCCTGACTTCCCACGAATCGAACCTCATGCGCCTCCACAACGAGGGCACCGCCGAACTGGTGATCGGGGAGCTCACCACTACCAACCCCGCAAACTTTACGGTAAGCGGCGTCAGCCTCCCTTCGGGCGGGCTGAAGGTAGCCCCGGGCGCCTTCATTGACGTCACCGTCAACTTCGTGACCTCGGGCGGCACCGCTAAGCGGGTCATTACCGAATCCCTGGTGATGACGAGTAACGCGGACAACAGCGGCTCGGCTACCGCCACCCTGCGGGGTACGTATATGTCGCAGCCCGAGGGCAACAACGAGGTCACCGCCCAGCAGGTGTTCAACGCCTTCGGCTTCACTACCGAGATGGGCCGGAACGCGAGCGGACAGATCATCGACCGCCCGAGTTCGGAATACCCCAGCGCCGAACAGGTCAACAGCGGTGCCGAGGGGGATATGGTACTATCGAAATGGTGGGTCCAGGCCGACAACGGTAAGTCCGTGAACATGATCCAGCTTTCCGCCCTGCACGGGCCCGACCCGGCAGGAACTTCGCTGCGCCTCCGCAACGGGGGCGGCCTTGCGGGAGACATGCGCTACTCACACGACAATCTTCAGCATCAGACCCTGATCCCGGCCAGCCCGGACGACCTCAATCTGCCCGCCGGAGATTTCACACCAACCATCAACGGCGAATTTGAGATCGTGATCGCCGGATACCGTACCACCGGAGGCAATACGGCCGGAGAGCTTAAGGATGAAATCCTCGGCCTGCGCGTCTACCGCGCCATCGACCGCAACGGGAACGTGATCCCGAACGAGTACATCCTGAACCAGGATTACGTCCAGAATGGCTGTGGCCCCGGTTCAGCCAACTGCGACTGGAACGACAATACGTCCTACATCATCAACGCACGGCCGGCGGCCGTACCGAAGGCTTCGGCGATCGCCAACCTGGAGATCGACCCGTTGACGCCGACTCCCTACGACGTCAGCGGCTCCTTCGACATCGGCTATCCGGGCAACCGCCTGTTGTACACCGCTACCCTGTCGAACGGGTCCGCCCTTCCGGCGTGGATCAGTCTGAATGAGCAGTCCGGTGTCTTCAACCTGAATGCACCCGCCTCGGCCGCGGCCGCGGTGCTGCAGATCCGGGTGACCGGCACGGATTACAACCTGCTCACCGCTTCCTCCACCTTCACCCTGACGGTGTCGGATAATGGCTCGGAGTGTACCGTGCAGGCCAATGCCGACGGCACCGACAAGGTGCTGGACTGCGGCAGTGGTACCGTGCAACTGCGGGGTTCCACCTCGACGGGTAACTACCAGTGGACCGGGCCCGGAGGCTTCACCTCCTCCGCGCAGAATCCCGTGGTCAGCGCCGCCGGCACCTACACCCTGAAAACGACCCCCACCGATGGCAGTACCTGTACCCGCACCAGTACCGTAGTGGTCAGGGCAGCGACCCTGCGAACCTACTACGCCGACACGGACGGGGACGGATATGGCGACATTAATGCTCCCTTAGAGTCCTGTGTCCAACCGGCGGGATACGTGACCGACAACCGCGACAACTGCGTGAATTTCGCGTCTTCGGATCTGACGGACACCGACGGAGACGGAATCGGCAACGCCTGTGATCCCGACGACGACAATGACGGCGTAGCGGATACCGAGGACTGTGCTCCTTTAGATAGTCGCTCCTCGGTGGAAGTTCTCTACTATGCGGACCGCGACGGTGACGGCTACGGCGATTTCAACACCACCGCCATGTTGTGCCTGCCCGCTTCCGGGTTCGTACTCACCGGGGGAGACTGCAATGACAACTCCGCCTCCGTATATCCCGGAGCTCCGGAGGTCTGCGACGGGCTCGACAACGACTGCGACGGAGAAGTCGATGAAGGACTCGACTGTACCGGCGATCCCGGCCCGGTGACACAAAATGCCTTCTGGCTGGAGGCTGAATGTGCTGCCGTAGGTAGTGGCTGGCAGGTGGTCCAGACCAATAATGCTTCTAATGGCAGCTACGTGGTGTTCCCGAGCGGTAATTCGGGTGATGTACCGCCCGATGACCTGCCGGCCAACCGGATCCGGTTCACCGTGCCGAATGCGGAGGCGGGTACCTACCGTTTGTTTGCCCTGATCGGGGCTCCCAGCCGGAGTGACGATTCCTTCTGGGTAAGGATCAACGGCGGAACGTGGTATAAGTGGTTCAACGGAATACAGGGGACAACGGGTGCTCCCTTTGCCTGGAACGCCTACCCTGAATCTCCCGTCCTCACGCAAGGAGTCAACACCATTGACTTTGCGTACCGGGAAGACGGAACCTTGCTGGACAAACTCTACCTCGCCAAGAACGGTATCCTGCCCACAGGGCTAGGCGGAGCGGCCACGAACTGTGGCGCGCCGGCTAACCTGGCACCCGTAGCGGTCGCTTCGGCGAGCCCCCGGTCGGGTACCGCACCCCTGCTGGTTCAGTTTGACGGCAGCGGCTCCTACGATACGGACGGCACTATCAACGCCTACCGCTGGACCTGGAACGGCCAGACCCTCACGGGTGACCGCCCGACCTTCACCTTCCCCGAAGGCACCTATACCGTCACCCTTACCGTAACGGACCATCTGGGTGCAACCGGGACGGCCGATGTGACCATCGTGGCCGGTACGGTAGTGGCCGATTCCGACGGCGACGGCGTACCGGACGATACCGACAACTGTCCCTTCGTCTTCAATCCCGACCAGCAGAGGCTTACCTACTACGCGGACACGGACGGAGACGGATTCGGCGACCCGGGTACCGGCATCCAGGCCTGCGAGGCTCCGGAGGGCTATGTCCTGAATGGCAACGACAATTGCCCGCAGGTGTACAATCCTACTCAGGCCCTGCTGACCTTCTACTACGACGGTGACGGCGACGGTTGGGGAGAAGCCTCGAAAACCGTCGAGGCCTGCCTCCAGCCCGAGGGCTACGTCACCGTAGCCGGAGACAACTGCCCGCTTGTTTTCAACCCGGACCAGACCGACAGCGACCAGAACGGCGTAGGTGAC
Organism: Lewinella sp.; assembly: GCA_041746055.1. Taxonomy (GTDB): domain Bacteria; phylum Bacteroidota; class Bacteroidia; order Chitinophagales; family Saprospiraceae; genus Neolewinella. Next base: position 10,037 of record JBGTHX010000082.1, read on the forward strand.
TCCTGCGACGACGGAGGTACGACGACCAACTCCACCTTCTGGCTGGAGGCGGAATGTGCCCTGGTGGGCGGCAACTGGATCTCCGTAACGGATGCGGCAGCCTCCAACGGAAGCTACGTGACCTACCGCGGCAGCCATTCCAAAACCGCCGCTCCGGCTGACGTGCCAGGCAACTACGTGCGCTTTACCGCGGAGCAGGCGGAAGCCGGCGTCTATACGCTGTACGCCCGGATCAGCGCCGCCAGCAAGGTGAATGACTCCTACTGGGTGCGCATCAACGGCGGAGCGTGGTACCGCTGGTACAGCGGGATCGCGGTAGCGTCCGGCTTCCAGTGGAACCGCTACCCCGGCCCCACGGTCAGCCTGCCTGCCGGTAACAGCACCATCGACTTTGCCTACCGGGAGCCGGACACCAGGCTGGACAAGCTTTACTTCGGCAAAGCCGTTTCCCAGCCCGTCGGAACGGGAGAATCCGCCTCGAACTGCGGCGGAACACCGCCCCCACCGCCGGTGAACAAGCCTCCGGTGGCCATGGCAACCGCTACGCCTACTAGCGGCACGGCACCCCTGTTCGTGCAGTTAATGGGTGGCGCATCCTTTGACCCCGACGGTAGTATCGTAAGCTACGCCTGGAGCTGGGCGGGAGGCTCCGCCTCCGGAAGCAACCCTGCGGTTACCTTCTCCGAGGGCAACTACACCGTAACGCTGACCGTAACGGATGATTTGGGGGCCCGCTCTTCCGACGTGGTGAATATCCGCGCCGAGTCCTCGACCACCGATCCCCTGTCGACGTCAGCCTGGCTCGAAGCGGAGTGTGCCGCAGTGGGAAGCGCCTGGAGTCAGGTGACCACCCCGGCGGCCTCCAATGGCGGCTCGGTGAAGTGGCCCGGAGCCACTTCGATGAATGCCGCCCCGGCCGACGTACCCGCTAACCGGGTCCGGTTTACCGTGTCCGGGCTGAAAGCGGGCAACTACCACCTGTTCGCACGGGTGCAGGCTCCTGACCGGAACAGCGACTCCTACTGGGTGCGCGCCAACGGAGGAAACTGGTACAAGTGGAGCAATTACATCAAGGACGGCCCCGACTACTACTGGAACACCTACCCGGGCGGTACCCTACCCCTCCTTACGGGAACCAATACCATCGACTTTGCGTACCGGGAAGCAGGGGCCGCACTGGACAAGCTCCACCTGAACCTCACCGGCATCGTGCCGACCGGATTAGGCGGTAGCGACGCGGGTTGTGGCGGCGGGGGCGGCAGCGAACCCGACCGCGACGGTGACGGCGTGGCGGATGCGATTGACAACTGCCCGGACGTTCCCAATTCCGATCAGTCGATGCCGGTATTCTACGCCGATCTAGACGGTGACGGTTTCGGTGACCCCGCTGATGCGGTGCGGGCCTGTCAAGCGCCCTTCGGCTACGTGGACAACCAGCTCGACCAATGCCCTTCGGTATTCGGGCTCGTTGATGGCTGCGCCGGAAGCACCTCCCCCTCAGCAGAGATCTCGCTGGAAGCGGAGTGTGGCACCGTAGGAGGCGGTTGGGCCACCCGGAACGCTGCTTCGGCCTCGGGTGGCAAGTATGTCTTCTTCGCCGGTACCCGGCAGCTGGAAGCGCCTACTGCCACGGATCCGTACCAGTCCGTATCCTTTGCGGTAGACGTGCCTGCCCCGGCTACCTACCATCTCTTTCTGCGGATGAACGCGCCCGATCCCGGCCGGAATTCCTTTTGGATCCGGATCGACCAGGGTGACTGGATCAAGGTTTGGAAGGAGAAGGATGGTACCCAGATCCTCACGATTGGCTTTGAGTGGAGAAAGGTGAACCTGGAAGGCAACGACCTTTCGTTTCCCCTCTCGCTGGGTTCCCACACGATCACCGTGGCCAACCGGGAATCGGGTACCGAACTGGATAAGCTGATGCTCTCTGCCAGCGCCACCCTGCCTACCGGACAGGGACCGGCGGCCGGCAACTGCGGTCAGGCGGTAGCCTCCCAGACAATGGCCGCCTCCTTACCGGATGCCGGGCTGAACGCCGCAACTGATGTGCTGTCGGTATTCCCTAATCCGACGGTTAGTGAGTTGAACCTCCAGCTGGAAAGTGACTACACCGGGCCGGTTGACATCCGGCTGCTGGACGGCACCGGCAGGGTGATTCTGACCCGGGTCATAGATAAGGTGGGGGCGTCCATGGGTACGCGCTTCGAGACCGGAAACCTTCCCCCGGGCGTTTACCGCCTGGTGGTCATAACGGGTGACACGAATAAAGTGGTGCCAGTGATGAAGCTTCGGTAACGACCGATAGAGGTAAACCATCCAACGTTTTAGTCCTCGAGGTGGGGCCGGGAGCATTTCCGGCCCCATCGTCGTGTAGGCCTCCCGTAGCCCATACGGTGGGGCCCTCACCCCATGCCCCACCCCATCGATACCATCACTTTGGTCTTCGACCTGCTATTCTCCGGTGTGCAGGCCGTGAACCCCCTATTAGGCTGGGATCAATCCCACTTTAACGTTAGGATTGTGTCACAATATTGTCAAAAATATGGACACCCCATCACCATGGGGAGGGGGTCTGAAATAATCGTAACTCGTGTAGAAACAACGGATAAGGGTCTCCGGGCGGGTCCGCAGGTGCAGGGGTTACCCCCCATGGGCGGGGGGGCTAAACCGGGTCCCGGGAGGATCGGTAGCGGCTTCAAGGTGGGAATTGTTCACTGTCCCATGTATCTTTGTCAGGCTTTTACTACTGGAATAACTAAAAAGGAATTTAGAGGATGGCATTAGTTGATTCACCGCGAACCACCATGGTTCGCCCTCTCCGTCTTGTCGGAACACTGCGATTACTGCTCGCCCTGCTTTGCACAGCCGGTGGCAGCGTTTTCGCAGCCCCGCCCCTGCCCCCCGCACCTGCGTCCACCGCCATTTCCCTGCTCACGATAGCTACCGAACAGGAACACGCGTTTGTGGTGAACGGAGCTTTCGGTACCGGCGATCCCCGGAGCTACACTTATTCGGCCAGCCTCACCGGCGGCGGCTCGCTGCCAAGCTGGATAAAACTGGATCGCAACGCGGGCACCTTCACCATCAACGCTCCCGCTTCCTCCCGCGGCGAGGTGCTCGCGATCCGGGTCACCGCTACGGACGGCGGCGGCGGCAAGACCAGCGAAGACTTCCATCTAGTGGTGGACGACAGCAGCCTCGGCTGCGTGGTAGAGTCCAACAACGACGGCCTCGCCCGACTGCTCGAATGCAAAAGCGGCAAAACCAAACTCCGGGGCTACACCTCCACCGACAGCTACCGCTGGACGGGCCCGGACGGATTCTCCTCCTCCTCCAAGGAACCCACCGTTTCCAACCCCGGCCTGTACCTCCTGTCCACCTCCGGATGCGCCCGCAAGCAGGCCGTAGAGGTTCTCGCTAATGCGGGAAGCTGCACGACGGAAGATGACAACGCCATTCCCGTGGCCCGCATCGATGCCGATAAGTTTACCGGTACCGCTCCCCTCACCGTTTCCCTGGACGGCCTGATGTCCCAGGACCCCGACGGGAGCATCATCGACTACCGCTGGACGTGGAATGGCGTAACCGCAACGGGTCCTACCCCGACCGCCACGTTCGAAGCCGGAACCTACCAGGTGGTGCTGACTGTGACGGACAACACCGGCGCCAAGTCTACCGACTACGTCACCCTCGAGGTCACTAACCCGAGCACTGTGGTCTACAAGTCGTACTGGCTGGAGGCCGAATGCGCCGATGTGGGCAGCAACTGGCAGGTAGGCAACAATACCTCCGCCAGCGGCAGCTCCTTCGTAGTGGCCAAACAGAGTTCCACGTCCCGCCCTCCCTCCGACGTACCGGACAACCGCGTCACCTTTACGCTGGACAATGCCGAAAAGGGTAGCTACACCCTCTTCGCCCGCGTCAGTTCTCCCGATACCAACTCGGATTCCTACTGGGTACGGGTGAACGGTAAGGAGTGGATCAACTGGAACAGCAACATCGCCAGCGGCCAGGGATGGCAGTGGAACGAGATGCTCGGCTACCAGCCCTACCTTAACGACGGAACCAACAAGATCGAATTTGCCTTCCGGGAATCCGATACCCGGCTCGACAAGATCAACCTGAACAGCACCGGTCAGAAACCCTCCGGAGAAGGTCAGGCGGCCACCAACTGCTACGAAGCCGCCAATCAGGCTCCGGTGGCCCGGGCCACGGCTACCCCCGGCAGCGGTGTGGGTCCCATGCTCGTGAGCTTTGACGGCAGCGGCTCGTCCGACTCCGACGGTTCCATTAAGAGCTATCGCTGGAGCTGGTCCGGCGGCGGTGCCGATGGGGTAACCGCTTCCACCACCCTGGGTGCCGGCACCTACGTCGTGACCCTGACGGTGACCGACAACGACGGAGCCACCAACACCGACGAAGTGACGGTGAACGTATCTCAGGCAGAGTCCGCCAGCAGCGACGAGCACATCTGGCTCGAAGTGGAGTGCGGAATCGTCGGCGACCGCTGGACCACCCGCAAGTCAAGTGCGGCCAGCAACGGGACTTTCGTAGTGGTTACCGACCGCAATGCCTACGATGCTCCTCCTGCGGACGTCAAGGATACCCGCGTTCGTTTCCTGGTCAACGCCAGCAAGCGGGGTGCTTACAAGCTTTTCGCCCGGGTCAATGCTCCGACTACCCTGGACGATTCGTTCTGGGTCCGCATCAACGGCGGTCCATGGATCAAGTGGTACAACCGGATCACCGCCGGAGTAGGCTTCCACTGGAATAAGGCCGATGATCTGGTCCAACTCAACGTAGGAGCCAACATCATCGACTTTGCCTACCGGGAAAACGGGACGCAGTTTGACAAACTCTATCTCACCACCACCAAAATCAAGCCTTCCGGTACGGGCAGCTCCGCCACCAACTGCTCCGCGGACGGAACCGCAGATAGCAAGGGGGTATGGGCAGAAGCCGAGTGTGCCACGGTGGGTAAGGGTTGGGAAGTCCGGGAAGCTTCCGGCGCCTCCAACGGGAACTACGTATTATATACCGGCGACAACAGCATGGACCAGCCCGCTACGACGTACCGCGACAAGGAGGTACGCTTCACGGTCAATACCCCGGTAAGCGGTGAGTACGAGCTCTTCCTGCGCATGGCCGCCCCCGACGCGGGCAGCAACTCCTTCTGGATCCAGGTCGACGACAGCAAGTGGTTGGAGTTCTGGTCGGAAGAAGACGGCACCCTGCTGACCACCAACGGCTTCCAATGGCGCAAGGTGAATGCGGACGGAAACCCCTTCTCCGTTAAACTCTCCGCGGGTAGCCACGACATCGTTGTGGCGAACCGGGAATCCGGTACCCGACTCGATAAGATTTACCTGTCGCTGAATGGGGTGCGCCCCGCCGGCCTCGGCGGCTCGGCGCCCTCCTGTGACGCCTCGTCGATTGCCTTCGGCAACCCCTCCATGCTGACCACGGAAGGCTCCACGGACGCGCCGCAAGACCTCACCGAAGGCGTGACCCTATACCCCAACCCCGTAGCCGATGACCTGAACGTAACGCTCACGAGTGCCTACTCAGGCCCCGTTGACGTATCCATCCTGGACGTGACCGGACGGTCGGTACAGGTAACCCGCTTCGAGAAGGCGGGCGATCAGCTCGCCGTCAGCCTCGACGTCCGTCGCCTGCCGAGCGGCGTGTACCGTCTCCGGGTGATAGAAGGAGAGGAGCAACGGGTAGAGTCATTCGTTAAGCACTAATCCACTGCGGCCCGCGGGCCGTAGCTTTGTGGTTCCTCCGTAGGGCCGGGTCTTCACCCGGCCCTACGCATGTAAACAACTATGCCGAAGGAACAGATCCGGGCGGCCATCGCCGTCAAACAAGCCATCCTGCAGGACGATGCGCTGCTCGACCGCCTGGAACGGGCCACGGAAACCTGCGTGAATACCTTCCGCGCCGGGGGCAAGGTGCTCTTCTGCGGCAACGGCGGTTCGGCGGCGGATGCCCAGCACCTGGCCGCGGAGCTGAGCGGCCGGTTCTATCTGGACCGCCCGCCCCTTTTCGCGGAGGCCATGCACGTCAATACGAGTTTCCTCACCGCCGTAGCCAACGACTATGGTTACGATCACGCCTTCTCGCGCCTGACAACCGCCATGGGCCGGCCCGGTGATGTCCTCTTTCTGCTCAGCACCAGTGGCAACAGCCGGAACGTACTCGCCGCGGCGGTAGCCGGTAAACGGGCCGGCTGCACCCTCATCGCCTTCACCGGTGCCGGAGGCGGCGAGCTGGGCGCGCTGGTTGACCTCCTAGTCAATATTCCGAGTAGTGATACGCCCCGCATTCAGGAGGGTCACCTGCTGCTGGGCCACATCCTCTGCGAGGAGGTGGAGCGGCGGTTGTTCGGTCCGAATACGGAATCATGCTGATCCCCGGCGACCTCCGGCTGATCCTGGCCAGCAAATCCCCCCGACGAAGCTACCTGCTGGAACAGGCCGGCATCCCCTTTACCCTGCGCACGGCGGACGTGGAGGAGATCTATCCGCCGGAAACGCCCGCGCTCGAAGTGGCCCCCTACCTCGCCCGGCTGAAGGCCGAGGGCTCCCTTCACCTGCTGGAGCACGAGAACGAGGTACTACTTACGGCAGATAGCGTCGTAATCCTGGACGGGGAAATATTCGGCAAGCCCCGCGACCGCGCCCACGCTGAGGAGATGCTCGGAAGGCTATCGGGCCGGCAACATACCGTAGTGACCGGCTGCTGCCTCTGGGCGAGCCACCGGCATCGGGTATTCAGCGGAGTGGCCGAAGTCTATCTTCACCCGCTCGATGCCCGGGAAATCGACGCCTACGTGGACCGCTACCAACCCTACGACAAGGCCGGGGCCTACGGCATTCAGGAATGGATCGGGCTGGCCAAGATCCGGCGTATCGAGGGTACGTACCCGAATGTGATGGGCCTTCCGGTGGACCTGGTGTACGCCGAACTGCTCAATTTCGCGCGTAACTGACCACGGATCGGGCAGGGTACGTCCCCCGACCATTTTTCCCCCGACAAATTATAGTATCTTCGCGGCCCCATCCGTAAAGGATGGAGCTAAACGTATACCGATTCTATGGCACTGATTGGCAAGATTAGAAATAACCCTCTCCTGGTCCTCCTGTTCATCGGGGGTGGCATCCTCCTGTTCGTTCTCTCCGATATCATGAACAGCGGCAACAGCGGTCCGATCGGACCCGCCGAGGCCATGATGGCCCGCGTAGGCGAAGTGGAGATCGAACGCAATGACTTCGAGCGTACGCTTGCCGTAGCCGGGACCAACAACGACGCCTACCAGAGCCGGGACAACCTTTGGCGCTACTACCTCACCGAAAGCCTGCTGCGCAACGAAACGGAGCGTATCGGACTGGAAGTGAGCCGCCCGGAACTCGAGGAGCTGACTTACGGTCCGCGTTTCAGCCCGGTGATCCGCCAGACCTACGGCGACCGCCAGACCGGCCAGGTCAACGCCCAGCTGCTTAACGGCGTCCGGACGCGTATCCAGGAAAACAGTATCAACGACGGTATAGAGGCCGGTGAACTACCGCCCAACTTCGTCGATATCTGGAAGTATCAGAACCGCCAGGTGAGCACCCAGCGCCTGCAGGAGAAGCTCAGCGCTCTCGTTTCCAAGGCCATGTACGCCCCGAGCTGGCTCGCCCAGGACTACGCCGACGCTATGACCGGCAACCGCCGCGTCGCCGTCGTGCGCGTGCCCTTCGACGAACTGGACAATGACCAGGTGGAAGTTTCCGACGCCGAACTGCAGTCGTACATCGATAACAACCGCAGCCGCTTCGACAACCTTGAGGAGACCCGCCAGATCGCCTACGTGAGCTTCGACGTAAACGCTACCGACGCCGACTCGACCGGAGTGCGTAGTCTCCTGCAGGACCTAGCCTCCGAATGGCGGGACACCCCCTCCCGCGATGACAGTCTCTTCGCCCTTACCGCGAACGGATCCTACACCGGCACCTACCTCACCGAGGACCAACTCGCCCCTTCCATCGCCCAGGTGGTCATGAACGAGGTTGAGCCCGGACAGGTATACGGGCCCTTTACCGAAGGATCGATCATGGCCCTGGTGAAGCTCATCGACCGCCGGGAAATGGCGGATAGCGTTACCCTGCGCCGGATCGTGCGCAACGCCACTATCCCCACCCAGTTCACCGAAGCCAACCAGCTGATCGACAGTCTCCAGACCGTGCTGCAGCAGGAGCCCGGCAAATTTACCCAGCTGGCCACCGAATTCAACCGGGACCCCAGGAGCATTGCCACCGACGGCGTGCTGCGAAACGTAACCCCCGGACAACTGGAGACCGCCGTCAACCAGCTGGCTTTCATTTCCGGTGAGACCGGCCGCTTCTATAAGGTCCGTACGGCAACCGGCGTGCAACTTGTCGAGATCGTGAGCCGCAGCAGCTCCACCAGCCCGCGGGCCAAGGTCGCCTACGCCACCGAGCCGATGGTACCCAGCAAGGACACCGAAGACGCCGCGCGCGTCAAGGCCGAGGAATTCCTGACGGGCAAGCGCAGCCTGGAAGAACTGAAGACCGCCGCCCAGGCCGAAGGATACACCGTAGGCATCACCGAGCCCCTTGGTGTTGGCGCCTTCAATATCCCCGCGCTGGGGTCCGGCCAGGACGTTCGCGACATGATCTGCTGGGCCTTCGGTGCCGATGAGGGTGATGTGAGCGGTTTCGTTTACACCTTTACCGATCCCGACTTCTTCTTCGAGAATAAGTACGTCGTAGTGGGTCTCGATAACGTGCTGCCGAAGGGCGTGGCACCCGTAGCGGCCGTCCGGGAAACCCTGACGCCGCTGGTCCGTAACGAACTCAAGGGCAAGCAACTCGCCGAGTCGCTGCAGGGCGTGGACCTCGCCGCGGCGGCCAGCCAGTACGACGTGCCGGTGGATACCCTGAACGCCGTCAACTTTACCCAGACCACCCTGGCCCAGGGCATCGGTGCCGAGCCGAAAGTGATCGCCGCCGCCGCCAGCACGGCGACCAACCAGGTGAGCGCCCCCATCGTGGGCCAGAACGGCGTATACCTGATCATGCCGCTGAGCGATGCCCCCGCCGGCAACAGCGGAAACCTGCCCGGTGCCCGTCAGGCGATCAACGCCAACAGCCGCAACCGCGTCTCCCAGCAACTCCTGGCCGGCCTGCGCGCCGATACGGAAGTGGAGGACCAGCGGGTGAGTACGGAATGTAGCGGCCTGCGTTAAATCAATCCCCACCGCCGGTGCTTTCACGTACTTTTGGCGGAGAAAAACGATAAGAAATGTCTGAGATCAAGCACGCAGGAAACAAAGGTTATATCCTGCTCGGCGGTTTCGTTGCCTTTTTGCTCTTCGTGATCCTGGTGGTGTATCTGTACAAGGCCAACCAGGCTTTCGTCCCCCAGGATCCGGAACTTTACGGTCAGATGCTGTCCTTCCCCGCGGCGCGGTGGGCCTGATCCGGTTCCTTCCGCTTGTGCTACTGTTGGCGGCCTGCGTGAACGATCCGGCGGACGTAGCGCGGCTGGAGAATTCCCTGGATGACCAGGTCGAAGTGGCCTACGGCGTACAGATCCTGTACAGTGATTCGGCCCGCGTGCGCCTTATTCTGGAGGCGCCCACCATGTACAACTACGTTACCCCGACCGATCCCCGCCAGGAATTTCCGGACGGGCTCACGGCCTATTTCCTGGACGAGCAGCAGGACACCACCAGCCACCTGGTGGCCCGCGAGGGAGTGTACCGCCGCCGCAACAACCTCATTACCGTACGCGACAGCGTGGTATGGGAATCAGCGGATCAGCAGCGGCTGGAGACCGAGGAACTGAACTGGGATGAGCAGCGGGAGATGATCTACACCAATAAGTTCGTTGTACTTACCCAGCCCGACTATATCATCACCGGATACGGCCTGGAGAGCGACCCCAACTTTTCCAACGCCCGCGTGCTTGAAGTGGACGGTCGTATACCGGTCAGCCGACCGGCGAACTGATATCTTGTAGACTTAACGTACACCCGCCTTCCTATGCAGTTACGTGCCGTTATCGTCGAAGACGAAAGAAAGGGCCTGATCAACCTGACCCAGATGCTCAGCCTACACTGCGGCGAGCAGGTTGAGGTGGTCGGCGATGCCGACGGAGTGGAAACGGGAGTCGCCCTGCTGAGCCGGCCCGACCTGAAGCCCGATCTGGCCTTTCTGGACATCAACCTGGCCGACGGGAAAGTCTTTCAGCTACTGGAGCGCATCAAACCGATCGACTTCGATATCGTATTCGTGACCGCCTACGACCAGTTCGCGATCCGTGCCTGCGACTACGCCAGCATCGGGTATATCCTCAAGCCCATCGACCCCGACGAACTGA
>JBGTHX010000083.1:0-3442 GCA_041746055.1 Lewinella sp.
CTCGTGGGCCAGCTTTTCGTGGTTGGCGGTGTGGATGCCACTGGGGAGGAGCCAGGACAACGACCAGTGGGAGGTGGGTCCGGAGATCCAGTAGGTGTACTCCTGGGTAGGGGCCAGACTGGCGGATTGTAATAGAAGGCCGTCGACCAGGTCCGGATAATCCATCGCCAGCCGCGCACTTACCGTGCCGCCGTAGCTGCTGCCGTGTACGATGACCTTCTGTCCCGGCGCCCTTCGGCTGCGAATCACGGCGGCGACATTATCGGCCTGCTCCCGCACCGAGGTCATGGGGCGGCCCAGTCCGCTGCCGCCGTAGCCCGGACGGTCGATTGCCAGCAGATTGGCGTCGTCGCGCAGGGAGGAGTCGCGTAGCATACCCAGCCACCAGATGCTGGAGGAGGGCGCGCCGTGGATAAAGACCAGCAGCGGCTTGGTGGAATCCTGGCCGATCTGGAAATAGCGCAGTTTGCGGGTCGTGCCCTGCTGGTAACCGATCTCCGCCAGCCCGATGTCCGCCCCCGTCAGCGCCGCGCTGAGCTGCGCGTCATCCATCTGTATTTCCACGAAGGGCGCCAGGCGATATACCGTGTAGGCGGCAAACACCAGCACGGCCAGCAGGAGGTAGAGCCTTTTTTTACGAACGAGCATAAAGCGGGGGTAGGGCAATAATACGTTTGGGCGCTGCGGCTGGTTGCCCCATTTTGTCCGGAAAGTGGCCGACAGACAACATTTAAATTTTCAAGCCGCAACGGCGTTTCATCGGAAGAACTTTTCCCGTATATTTACAGTTGCACAAACAACTGTTGCACAAGCAAATTTACGATCATGCCGACCACTGCTCCCGAGACCCAGGTTCAACACTACGCGGCTTACACGCCCACCGACTACCGCATCTGGCGCCTGCTGGCCGAGCGGCAGACCAAGGCGCTGAAGCCGGTCGCCGCGGCGGAATACCTGCACTGCCTGCGTGAGCTCTATCCTATTCTTTCGCCGGAGCACCCGCCGCGCTTCTCCGACCTGAACCGGGCCCTGCGGGCCGCCCACGGCTGGTCGATCGAGGTGGTCAGGGGCTTTTTGCCCGTCGATGAATTTTTCGAACTGCTCTCCCGCCGCCGGTTTTGCTCGAGCACCTGGCTCCGGAGCGAGAAACAACTGGACTACCTCGAGGAGCCCGACATGTTCCACGACATCTTCGGCCACATCCCCCTCTACCTCAATAAGGATTACGCCAACTTCGCCCAGAAACTTGGCGCCATCGGTGTCAAGCACGCCGCGGACGAGGAAAAGATCACCCAGCTCCAGCGGCTGTACTGGTTCACCATCGAGTTCGGCGTCATGCGCCAGAACGGAGCGCTCAAGGTCTACGGGGCCGGCATCTGTAGCAGTCCCCAGGAGACCCGCCACATCTACGAAAACAAGGAGGTCGAGATCCTCCCCTTCGACCTCGACCAGGTCATGCAGCAGAGCTTCGTCATCGACAAGGTCCAGATGCGCTACTTTGCCGTGGACAGCTTCGCGAGCCTCTTCGCGGCCGCCGATGAGCTGGAAGGACGCTGGGGGTAGTAGTACGGTGGTACGGTAGTGACGGTAGTGATAGACCTGATCGTTGGCGGAGAGCTTCCGACTACCGTACCACAAGACTACCGTACTAAAAGTGCCCCGTAAAGGATTCGAACCTTTGACCTGAAATTTAGAAGATTCCTGCTCTATCCAACTGAGCTAACGGAGCGATTGGCGACCGCGAAATTACGGCTCCCGCCGCGGATGGGCAAGCGCTGGTGGTCTAGCCCAGTTCGCCCTGGGTGGTGCGGGCGGGCGCGCCGCGGAAGCTGATGACCAACTTGTAGTCAGGACCGATATTGGAGATCAGCGGCCCGAACATGGTATCCATCAGCTGCTGGGCCTGGGTTTTGGCGCGCTCCATGACATTGCTTTCGAGCGCATCCTCCCGGAAACTTTCCCGCAGGGCGTTGACCCCCTCGTCGATGTTGGAGCCTTGCACCTCGCGGAGCCAGCCAATGTCCAGCTTTTCCACTTTCGGGAGTACCTCGTGGCTGAGGATCTCGGGCTCGGGCAGGGTGATATTTACGGTCTTCGTTTGCTCGTTCAGCTGCAGGTCGAAGTATTCGTTGAGGCGGAAGCCGACCTTGAGAATGGAGAGGGCGGTGATTTCCACGTCGGTCTGGGAGACGTTGACGCCCCAGATGGTGGTCTGAAGATTTTTGCTGATGCCCTTCTTGTCGCGCACCTCGATGGTCGCGAGCTCCCCGATCACGTTCTCCACTTTTTCCTGGAACAGGCCCTTGCTGCGACTGAAGTCCTCGATCGCCGCCCGCTCGCGCATGCGGTTGACCAGGGGTTGCAGGGCCTCGCCCATGGCGATGGAGCAGGGGTCCTGCACGTCGGCCCCCTTGGCCAGGATGTTGCCGTTGCGGGTACGGATCACGGCCGCCAGCACCTTATTGACCATGAAGCAGGTATAGTTGCTGGCCACTTCTTCGAATATTTCGGTGACCTTCTGTCCGCCCTCGTCGTACCAGGTTTCGTAGAGCGCCGCGCTGGTATCGCGCAGCCGCATGAAGTCCTGGTAGTACAGCTCGGCGATCTGGGGGTGCTGCAGGTCGTATTCCCGCTGCACGGCCTGTTGCAGGCTGTCGTTCAGACCGAGGCGGTTACTGACGTGGCGCAGGATGTCGGAGTTGATATCGTGCACCAGGTCGTCGAATTCCCGGCGGTAGCGGCGGGGGTTCTGCAGGATGGCAAGCGCCGTCTCGTTGTCGATGTCGAAGTTGAAGTCGGCCTGCCGGTACTGCAGCTGGTACTCGGCGGGGCCGGCCAGAAAACTCCCGGGTGTGTTGCGCAGGGCGCGGTAGCCGAGCACGCCCAGAATGCCGAGGATCGCTACCACGATGATGATCTGGACGGAACCGATTCCGTTTTTCGCGGGGGCTTGGGGCATTAAACTGAGTGCTTGGGACTCAGGAAAACACCGTTCCGGTACCAAAGTTGGTATTTTATCCCGGCCGCGCTCCCAACCCGGAGCGGCCGGCTTGTTATAGAGCACCATGACCGACCGTACCACCGCCCTGCGACTCATTCTCGACCAGTCCTTCGACTGGGGTACCGAAACCGTTCCACTCGCCGGGGCTACAGGACGCGTGTTGCGGTCGGAGGTACACGCCGACCGCGACCAGCCGCCCTTTGACCGGGTGGCCATGGACGGGATCGCCCTCGACTACGGCAGCTACGGCGACGGTCAGCGGCTGTTCCCGGTTTCCCACCTGGCACCTGCGGGCACCGCCCCCCGGCCCGTGAAAGACGCGCAGCACTGCGTGGAGGTGATGACCGGCGCCCCGTTGCCCCCCGGTACCGATACCGTCCTCCGCTACGAGGATCTCGAGCGAGAGGGCGACAGCTTCCGGGTGCCCGAGGGCATCGCGGC
>JBGTHX010000084.1:0-1937 GCA_041746055.1 Lewinella sp.
ACAGGGCCAGGTCGGTGAGCAGTAATGCGGGCATGCAGACGATTAAGCCCACCTAAAGTAAGCAATTGCCCTGAAGGAGGAATCGGGGAGAGGGAGAAATATCGTGTGGCAGAACTGGTAAGTTTGCGGACTTTTGCTTACCTTTGCGCCCCGGCAAAACCGGCTGCCCCCTAGCGGGAGTAGGTCGGTCTTCTATAACAAAAGGACAATACGTCACCATGCCAGTTAAAATTCGCCTTCAGCGTAAGGGCCGTCGGAAACGCCCCTTTTACCACATCGTCATCGCTGACGCCCGCGCGCCCCGCGACGGTAAGTTCATCGAAAAGATCGGTACCTACAATCCCATGACCGTTCCCGCGACCATCGATCTCGATCGTACGGCCGCGTACGACTGGCTCATGAAGGGCGCCCAGCCTACCGATACGGTTCGTGCGATCCTGCGCTTTAAGGGCGTGCTCTACCGTAAGCACCTCATGCGGGGTGTAGCCAAGGGAGCCCTCTCCCAGGAGGAGGCCGACCAGAAGTACGAGGAGTGGATCACCGACAAGGAGGGCACCGCCGCCGAGCGTCGCGCCGCTCAGGAGAAGAAGGACGCTGAATTCCGCGCCGCCGTCTCCGGTACCCCGCCGCCCCCGCCCGCTCCGGAACCTGAGCCCGAGCCCGAGCCCGAGGCCAGTGCCGAGGAAACCACTGAAGAAGCTCCCGCCAGCGACACCCCCGAGCTCGACGCCGCCCGCGCCGAGGCCGGCTCTACCGAGGAGACCCGCGCCGCTGCCGCTGACGTAGCCGGTGAGGCCCAGGCCGAAGCCGAGTCCGCCGAAGCAGCAGGTGAAGCTCTCGCCGAAGCCAACGAAGGTGAAAACGAGGAAGCTACCGGTAACATCGACAAGGAAGTCTAATCGGATTTTCCCCCAGGTAAAAGGCCCCGGCCGCGTAAGCGACCGGGGCCTTTTCTATGCGGTATAGTCCTGCCACCCCCGCACCAGCCGGAGCGTTACGGCACCCGCGCCCCCGCCCCCGATCGCCTGTCCGTCCACCCGCGTAATAGGCATGGCGCCCTTGATCGAGCTACTGATGATGGCCTCGTCGGCGGCGAGCAGTTCCTCCACGCTTACGCTCCGCTCCTGCACGGGGATACTGAGCTGCCCCGCCAGTAGGAGCAAGTGGTGCCGCGTAATGCCCGGCAGAATATCCTCTACGGGCGTGATCAGCACCCCGTCCTTCACGATGAAGAAATTGGATCGGTCGCTTTCCCGGACCAGGCCATGCCGGTCTACGTACAGGGGATACTGCGCCCCGCAGTCCCGGAGCAGTGGCTGAATGCGAATTCCCTCCAGGTAGTCGATCGACTTGACGCTCGGCAGCTGCCGCTCGTAAGCGTGTAGCATCATGCTGCACCCTGATTCGTAGAGCTCCCGGCGGGGCGGGGTAAAGCCGGAGGGCAGGACCAGGAGGTTGGGGTGGGTGGGCGTGTACCCGTCCTCGGAATAGCCGCCGGTGAGTACGCAGCGGATGCCACCCTCGGTGATGGTGTTGCGGTCGCGAAGCTGGAGGATCACCCTGGCGAGCTCCTCCTCCCCGAGCGGGGGAGTAAGTCCGATCCCCGCCGCGCTTGTAGTAAATCTTTTCAGGTGGTCCTGGAGGAAACGCGGTTCACCGCCGGCGATGCGGAAGTAATCAAAGACCCCGAAGCCCCTCAGGATGCTGAGGTCGGATACGTGCAGCCGCGCATCCGCCGCGGGCAGGTAGTCGCCGTTGAGGTAGACGGTATCAAGCATATCATAAATGGATCTGGCCCGAAAATACGGCCCGCGCCGGACCGATCAGCTGCAGGCCGGTGAAGCGATCGCCGTGGCGCTCGCCGCTGACGGCGAGTTGACCGCCCCGGGCCCGCACCGGCACGTGGAATGCCCCGTCGGCTCCGGTACGAAACAGGT
>JBGTHX010000085.1:0-6183 GCA_041746055.1 Lewinella sp.
GGGCCGGAGACTACTCCAAGGTAGCCGAGATCCGCTACGGACAGATCCCCGCGGTCGAGGCCGAACTGAAGGAATTCACCGCGCGGCTGGCCGATATGCAGACCAAGGCCAAAATGCTCGTGAAGGAGGAGGTCGACAGCGAGGACATCGCCGAGATCGTCGCCCGCTGGACCGGCATCCCCGTCACCCGCATGCTGCAGAGCGAGCGCGAGAAGCTGCTCCACCTCGAGGAGGAACTCCACCAGCGCGTGATCGGACAGGATGAGGCCGTCGAGGCCGTCGCCGACTCCATCCGCCTCAACCGCACCGGCCTGAGCAACCAGGACCGCCCGATCGGCTCCTTCCTCTTCCTCGGTACCACCGGGGTGGGTAAAACGGAGCTCGCCAAGGCCCTGGCCGACTACCTCTTCAACGACGCCGACATGATGACGCGGATCGACATGAGCGAGTACCAGGAACGCCACTCCGTCAGCCGGCTCGTGGGCGCCCCTCCCGGTTACGTCGGCTACGACGAGGGCGGACAGCTCACCGAGGCCGTACGCCGCAAGCCCTATAGCGTGGTACTCCTCGACGAGATCGAGAAGGCGCACCCGGACGTCTTCAACATCCTCCTGCAGGTGCTCGACGACGGTCGCCTTACCGATAACAAGGGTCGCGTCGCGAACTTCAAGAATACGCTGATCATCATGACCTCCAACATCGGCTCCGACATCATCCGGGAGAAATTCTCCCAGATCGAGCACGGCAACGAGGAGGAGATCATCGAGGAGACCAAGGAGACCCTATTCAACGTGCTGAAGCAGACCGTGCGCCCCGAGTTCCTGAACCGCATCGACGACATCGTGATGTTCCGCCCCCTGGGTCGCGGCGACATTCGCCAGATCGTGGAGCTGCAGCTGGACGAGGTAAAGCACCTGCTCGCCGAGCAGGGCATCACCCTCACGGTGGCCCCCGAAGCCATGGACTGGCTCGCCGCCGAGGGCTACAATCCCGAGTTCGGTGCCCGTCCGCTCAAGCGTGTCATCAAGAAGCGCGTGCTGCGGCAACTCTCCAAACAGATGCTGCAGGGGGAGATCAAGCCCGGTAGCCAGGTGATCCTGGACGTTTTCGGTGACGTGGTCGTCTTCCGCCAGGCCCGTGCCAACGAGCGGGTAACGGAACCGGCCGAGGTGGACTAGTCAGTAGCCTGTCAAACATTGAAGACCCCCGCTCCGATTCTATTGGGGTGGGGGTTTTTCAATAAGTGAATGAGTGAATGGGCCCGTTGTGAAGTCGTTCACCTGGGCTTGGGTAGATACGCAACGCAGTCCATCCCGGAAATCTGCAGTAAACCACCCCTCGCGGATCGAGCCGGGACCAACAAATTCACCCCAGGAGGCCTCTGATTGTCACCCTAAAATCATGACACACCAAAGTGCCGTTAAAGACTGTTAAGAAATTCTGCCGACACCAACCAAAAGAGCGCCGCGGCCGTCTTATTCGCGTGGTTGCTACCATTCTATCCGTATAGCAAAGAATAAAATATAACCCAAAATGAAAAGATTACTCTTGATTGTCTTCGTGGCGATGCTGGGGGGCATGATCGCCCTCGGCGGCGCCAATTACCTCGGCTGGGGCAATACCAAATACGTGGAGGTCGCCAATACGCCCACTAGCCTCACCAACTTCGCCGACGTAGCTCCCGGGACCCGCGTGGTACCCGCCCCGAGCGACGGATTCGTCATCGCGGCCGACCGCGCCCTGCCCGCCGTAGTACACATCAAGGCCGGCAAGCACATGGGCCGTACCCAGACCCCCTTCGGCAATATCGACCCGAGCCAGATCCCCGACGCCTTCCGTGACCTCTTCGGTAACCCCGGTCGTGGTAACGATGACGGCGGCGACGAAGGTCCCCTCCAGCAGGGCTCCGGCTCCGGCGTGATCATCAGCAGCGACGGCTACATCGTAACCAATAACCACGTAGTCGACGGAGCGGAAACCCTCGACGTAGTCCTGAACGACGAGCGCACCTACACCGCCGAAGTGATCGGCACCGACCCGACCACCGACATCGCGCTCGTCAAGATCGACGAGAAGGACCTCCAGCCCATCAGCTTCGCCAACAGCGACGACGTGAAGGTGGGGGAATGGGTAGTGGCCGTCGGCAACCCCTTCAGCCTCACCAGCACCGTGACCGCCGGCATCGTTTCCGCCAAAGGCCGCAGCATCGACATCGTGCGGCAGAGCGGCGGCGACCTCGCCATCGAGTCCTTCATCCAGACCGACGCCGTAGTGAACCCCGGTAACAGCGGCGGCGCCCTCGTGAACCAGAACGGCGACCTGGTCGGTATCAATACCGCCATCAGCAGCCCCACCGGCGTCTTCGCCGGCTACAGCTTCGCCGTACCCTCCGCCATCGTAAAGAAAGTGGCCGAAGACCTGCGCCTGTACGGCGTGGTCCAGCGCGGTCTACTGGGTGCCCGCATCCAGCAGCTCAATACCGCCACCGCCGGTAAGCTCGACATCAACCGGAACAACGGCGTGTACGTAGCCGAGGTCATGGACGGCAGCGCCGCCAAGGAAGCCGGTATCGAGAGCGGCGACGTGATCGTGGCCGTTGACGGCGTCAAGACCCTGCGCAGCAGCACCCTGCTCGAGCAACTGGGACGTCACCGCCCCGGTGACCGCGTCACCATCACCGTGGAGCGCGGCGGTAGCGACCGCGACTTTAACGTGGTGCTGAAGAACTCCGAAGGCACCACCGAGGTGGTCCACCCCAGCGTAGACCCCGCCGGCATCGCCGCCCTCGGAGCCCAGTTCCAGGAACTGAGCGCCGATGACGCCAAGGAAATGAAGCTCGACGGCGGCCTGGCCGTCACCGACCTGGGCCGCGGCCTGCTCTCGCAGCAGACCCGCGTCCGCCCCGGCTTCATCCTGACCCGCGTCGACGGCCGCACCGTACTGACCGTAGAGGAGCTGAACAAGATCCTGGAGACCGTCAAGGAGGACGATACCGTGACCCTGGAGGGCGTGTACCCCGACGACCCCGCTCGTACCTACAAGTACGCCATCGTCAAGTAACGGTCGCTCTTCTCTTCACAAAGGGCCCGCCCGTGCCGTTTAGGATAACGTGAAGTCACTGCTCCTACTCCTCTCCCTGCTCTGCACTCCGGCCCCGCCGGAGGGGGTGGGGGAGACGGCCACCCTGGTGCTGCGCATCGAGAACGTGCAGCAGGCGGGCGGTACCCTGTGGGCGGGGATCTATGAGTCGGAGGAGGATTTCCTGAACCGCGAGAAGGCTCGGCTCGTCCACGTGCCGGTCAGCCGTACGGGTACCATGGACCTGCGCATCGATGCCCTCACGGTGGGCAAGCGCTACGCCATCGCCGTTTTCCACGATCGCAACGACAACGGTGAACTCGATACCAATCTTTTCGGGCTGCCCGCCGAGCCCTACGCCCTGAGCCGGCCGCTGCAGAGCTGGTTCCGCAAACCGCGCTTCGGGGAGATGAGCTTCGTTTTCCGCCCGGAACAAGGCCTGCCGCCGCTGCGGCTCCGTTAGATAAGTCGCTGGCTTAGGTTAACTTCGCGGCCGATAAGAACCGGGCCCCGTCGGTCGTTCAAAGCAGCGTATGAGCATTAAAGTAGGCATCTTCTTCGGCGGTCCCTCCCGGGAGCGCGAAATTTCCTTCGCCGGGGGCCGCACCGTTTACGACAACCTGGACAAGGCGCTCTTCGAACCGGTGCCGATCTTTGTCGACAGCTTCCGACGCTGGTACCTGCTGGACTGGCAGTACCTATACCGCGGCAGTATCCGCGACTTTTTCCCCCCCGTCGCCCTCGCCCCCGAGAGCCGCCACGCCTTCCAGGTGTACCAAGAAAGCCTAGGCCCGCAGGACGAACTCGCCCTCGAAGAGATGGGCAGCCACGTCGGCCGCCGCATCCGCCGGGAGGAGCTGCCCGAGCTGATCGACATCGCCTTCCTGGCCCTTCACGGGGAGTACGGCGAGGACGGGGAGCTGCAACGCGAACTGGAATACGCCGGCGTACCCTACACCGGCAGCGGCGTGGAGGCCAGCGAGATCGGTATGGATAAGGCGATCCAGAAAGAGATGATGTCCAAAGCCGGCTACGCCTCGCCCGCGATGCTGGTCATTGGTAAGGACGAGCTGGACGCGGGAGATATCGAAGGCTTCTACCAGGAATCCGTACAGCAGATCGGCTGGCCCATGGTGGTCCGCCCCGCCCGGCAGGGCAGCAGCATCGGCGTATCGATCCTGAAGGAAGAGGAGGGGCTGGCCGGCTTCGAGCGGGCCGTCAACGCCGCCTTCTTCCGGGAGGCCATCCTGCTCCAGGACTACGCCGACCGGGACCCCGCCGACCGCATCGAGTACGTACGGCAACTCAGCGACCTCCGCGACGGTATCGCCTTCCCGATGGACGCCCGCCGCGACGACCACCGACTCACCCTATACACCCCGGACGATCTCCACGACTACCTCGAGGCCGCGGCTGCCGACGGTAAGTACCCCCTCGTAGTCCTGGAGGGCCACCAGAGCGAGGCCCGCGTGATCATCGAGGGCTTCATCGATGGCAAGGAATTCTCCACCATCGTCCTGCGGCTGCCCGACGGCGGCGTGGTCGCCCTGCCACCCACCGAGATCGTCAAGTTCCAGGGCGAGCTCTTCGACTACCGCAGCAAGTACCTCCCGGGCCGCAGCCGCAAGGTGACGCCCATCAACCTGCCCGCCGAGGCCATCCTTCGCATCCGCCAGGATACCGAGCGGCTCTTCCTGGACCTGGGCTTCGCGGTCTACGCCCGCATCGACGGCTTCTACACCGCCGACGGCACCATCTTCCTCAACGACCCCAACACGACCAGCGGCATGATGCCCTCGTCGTTCTTCTTTCACCAGGCGGCCGAGATCGGCCTGAGCCCCTCCCAGTTCCTCACCTACATCCTCCGCACCAGTCTGCAGGAGCACGGCCATACGGGGCTGATGCACCAGCTGGACCGGGACCTAGATAAACTGGCGGCGGGCGCGGGTGCCAGGGAACGCGTCGGCGTGCTGCTGGGCGGTACGAGCTTCGAGCGCCACATCAGCGTGGAGAGCGGCCGCAACGTCTATGAGAAGCTAAGTTCCAGCGAGCGGTTCTGGCCGCTGCCGCTCTTCCTGACGGCCCCCATCGGCTCCGTGGACAAGGGGGAGGACTTCTCCCTCTACCAGCTGCCCGTCAACCTGCTGCTCAAGGACAACGCCGACGACATCCGCGACAAGCTCGCCAAGCCGCAGGAGCATCCGGTGATCGACCAGATCCGCCAGGAGTGCCGCGCCATCACCGCGCGCTACGCCGACCCGGACGTCGTCTTCAAGCCGCGCCACGTATCCATGGCGAAGCTGCCGCAACTGGTGGACCTCGTCTTCATCGCCCTCCACGGCCGCCCGGGCGAGGACGGACAGGTGCAGCGCAAGCTCGACCGCCTCGGCCTGCCCTATAACGGCTCCGGGCCGGAGAGCTCCTCCCTTACGATCGACAAATTTGATACGCTGCAGCGGCTCAAAGCCGGCGGACTGCCCGTTACGGAACAGTGGCTCGCCCCCCGTGAAGACTTCCTGCTCAACCCCACCGCATTCTACGAGCGGGTGGAGGAGCGCTTCCCCTATCCCCTGATCGCCAAGCCGGTTGACGACGGTTGCAGCTCGGCGGTCCTCCTGCTGCGCAACCGCGCCCAACTGGAAGCCTACTGCGAACTGACCTTCCGCCCCGACGCAAAGCGTGCCGCCGAGGCCCGCCGCACCCTGAAGGTGGGCGAGCAGGACGAGTGGCCGCTCGGCAAATCCACCATCCTCTTCGAGGCGGCCATCACCGCCGCGGGGGCCGTCAAATTCCTGGAGATCACCGGGGGTATGCTGACCCACTACGACGGAGACGGTGAAATCTACTACGAGGTATTCGAGCCGAGCGAGGCCCTGGCCGGCGGCGAGATCCTGAGCCTGGAGGAGAAATTCCTGGCCGGGGAGGGACAAAACCTCACCCCCGCCCGCCTCGCCACCAAGAACTACTCCTACGAGCACGTAGCCGCCCAGGTCAAGCGCGACCTCGAACGGGCCGCCCGCCTGCTCGACGTGACGGGCTACTGCCGTATCGACGCCTTCGTGCGGGTATTCGAGGACGGCCGCGCCGAGACCGTCGTGATCGAAG
>JBGTHX010000086.1:0-15135 GCA_041746055.1 Lewinella sp.
CTCACCTTTCTAATTATTGGGGAGGGGGGTGCTAAGTCCCGTCTTATGGCGGAGGCCGAAAGGTTGGAACTAGCTAATCTTCAATTTAAACCCCTTCAACCGCTAGATCGCTTAGCCGCGAGTCTCGCTGCTGCAGATGTCCACCTCGTTCTTCAGAAGAAGGCGGCAGCCGACCTAGTGATGCCCTCCAAACTGACGAACATTCTTGCCGTCGGTGGGCACGCACTTATTACGGCGGAGGAAGGGACTACGCTTTACGACATTGTTAAAGATCACCGCCTGGGAACATTGGTTACCCCGGAGGATGTTGATGCTCTCGAGCACGGCTTGAGACATATATTAGAGGGTAAATCTCATCAGGACGCCGTGGGTGCCCGGTCGTTTGCCAGCGAGCATCTAGACAAGCGTAATATTCTTTTAGGTTTTAGACGGATTTTGACACAGAACACTAAACAACACAGCACATGGAATTCACCTCACAGTTAACCGCTCCGCCCGCGACCCGGGTCTTGCGGAAGACGCCGCATCGGTATGATCTGATCGCGACGGACTTTATTCTTATCAACTTATCCTTTTTCCTCGCCAGCCTTATCACCTACGGCGTGCTCGATTACAGCAGCGCCATCAACAGCCGGAACATCGCCCTGGTGGTTTTCGTGAACATCGCCTGGGGCTGGCTTTGCGTGTACTTCAACGCTTACCGTTGGTACGAGCGGGTACGAATGGAGCAACAGCTCTCGAAGGTCTTCAAGATCCTCATCTTCCTGCTGGCCTTCACCTCCTTGTTCTATTACAACGTGCTCGGGGAAGCGCCCCACACACCCTTCATCCTGCTGGCCCACGGACTGGCGCTCATGCTCGTTTCCATGGGCCGCGTATTCCACCGCGTCCGGGAGGAGAGCCCGTTTGAGACCTTTCGCTACGTTGTCGTAGGCGGAAAGGCAGAGAACCTGCAGCAACTCTTTAAGGCATTTGACTACTGCTTTCCGGGAAGTGCCGAACTGGTGGGCCGCTTCGGTAATACCCCCCACGCCAATGTGACGAACATCGGCAACTATGGAGAACTGCGGGAATACCTGCTCAGCCAGCCCGACATCGATAAGCTCATCTTCTTCTACAGCGACCTTACCCTGGACGAAGAGCGTGAGATCATGCGGATTTGCGAGACTCAGTTCATCGACGTCGAGGTGGCCCCACGGGAAACCACCCTCTTCCCCCGTACCTACAAGAGTCAGCAGCTGGGCGATCTGTCTATGCTTACCCTTAAGGAGGAGCCCCTGACGGCCCTGCGGAACAAGGTATTCAAGCGGACTTTCGACCTCGTGGTCAGCAGCCTCGTGATCCTGTTCATCTTTCCGATCCTCATGCCCATCGTGGCGATCGCCATCTACCGCGAGGATCCCGGCCCCATCTTTTTCCGGCAGGAGCGGACGGGCTACCTCAACAAGGTCTTCAAAATGTGGAAGTTCCGCTCTATGCGGATCAACGACCGTTCCGATGAGAAGCAGGCCACCCGCGGGGATGACCGCATTACCCGGGTAGGTGCCTTCCTTCGGCGTACCAGTCTCGACGAGTTTCCCCAGTTCATCAATGTATTCATGGGTGACATGTCGGTAGTAGGACCCCGCCCCCACATGGTGAAGCACACCGAGGAATATTCCCGCCTGATCGACAAATTCATGATCCGCCACAAGGTCAAGCCCGGCGTCACCGGACTGGCCCAGATCAACGGTTACCGCGGACCCACCGACGAGGTGTGGAAAATGGAGAAGCGCGTCGAGTACGACGTGTGGTACCTGGAAAACTGGAGCATCCTGATGGATATTCGCTGCGTGGTGATGACCGTGTACAACGCACTTAAGGGCGAAGCGACCGCCCTGTAAATTCCCGCCTTTTGGCGCCCGGCCGGCGGCGATGCACCCGGCATCGCCGCCGCCTAATCTGATCCTATGAAAGTTCTACTCTCCACGCCGGTTTTCAAGCCGATGATCGGGGGGATCGAGACCCTGGCGCTCAATACCGCCCTGCACCTTAGCCGTCGCGGACACGAAGTGATCGTGGTGACGCCTATCCCGTCACCCGATCCGGATGAAGAACCCTTCGAGGTGGTGCGTGGCGGTAGCCCGTCCAGATTACTGGCCTTGGTGAAGTGGTGTGACCTAGTCTTCTGCAACGGAGCTAGCCTGTACATCGCCCCCTACACCCTGCTGGTAAACCGGCCGGTCGTCATGCGACACGACGGATACCAGGTATCGAGCATTGAGGGTGCCGGTTGGTACGACCACGGACCGGCACCACTACGGCCGCTCCCCTCTTTCTTGTACCACCTGAAACGCGGCAGAACGGCTTATGCGCTGCGCGGTATCCTAAAGGTGGGTGCGCTCCGGCTATTCGCCAATCGCGGGGTGGAGGCGAACGTCGCCATATCGGATTGGATGATGAAGCGGCATCCGCTCCGAAACCAGCTAAGGATTCATAATCCGTTCCCCATTACCAAATTCGCCGGTGCCCGAAACACCGACGGCCACTACGACTACGACTTCTTCTTCCTGGGCCGGCTCATCTCGGAGAAGGGCGTAAATATCCTGATTGAGGCATTCTCCCGCCTGCAAGGCCAGTGCGGTAATGCCTACCGCCTTTGCATCATCGGGGACGGCCCCGAACGTTCCGCACTGGAACAGCTGGTGCAGGAGTCCGGCCAGAAAGATTTCGTGCGTTTTGCCGGAATGATGACGGGCGATTCACTCATCGACCTCCTGCGACTCTGCCGCATTGCAGTACTGCCCTCCACCTGGGAGGAGCCCTTCGGGGGCGTGGCTACCGAGCTCATGGCGGCTGATAAAAACCTGATCGTGTCCCGTGACGGAGCCCTCTCCGAACTCGTGGGCGATGCCGGGCTGGCCGTCCCGAACGGTGACGCGGAAGCACTGGCCTCTGCTATGGGGCGGCTGATTGCGGATTCCGACCTACAGAACCAACACCTGAAGCGGGCTAAAACCCTCATTACCCAGTTTGACGAGGAAAAACTCATAGATGATTATGAGAACCTCTTCCACCGCGTGCTTGAAGAAGGGCACGTCAGTACCCACTAAACATTGTTAGACATGGCCAAAAAGGCAATTATTACCGGCATCACCGGCCAGGATGGCGCCTACCTCACCGAGCTACTGCTCAGCAAGGGATACGAAGTACACGGCATTAAGCGCCGGGCGTCCCAGTTCAACACCGACCGGATCGATCACCTGTACCAGGACCCTCACGTCTCGGACCGCAACCTTATCCTTCACTACGGTGACCTTACAGATTCGACTAACCTGGTGCGAATCGTTCAGGAAGTGCAGCCCGACGAGATCTACAATCTGGCAGCAATGAGCCACGTAAAGGTGAGCTTCGATATGCCGGAGTACGCCGCGGATGCCGACGGGATCGGAACCACCCGACTGCTGGAGGCCATCCGCCTGCTCGGACTCACGGACAAGACCCGGTTCTACCAGGCTTCCACCTCCGAACTGTACGGTCTCGTACAGGAAGTACCCCAGTCGGAGACAACTCCGTTTTACCCCCGCTCCCCCTATGCCGTAGCGAAGCTGTATGCCTACTGGATTACGGTCAACTACCGCGAGGCCTATAACATGTTTGCCTGCAACGGCATCCTCTTCAACCACGAGAGCCCCCTGCGCGGGGAAACTTTCGTGACCCGGAAGATCACCCGTGCCGTGGCTAAGATCGCTCTCGGCCTCCAGGAAAATCTATTCCTCGGCAACCTGGACGCGCAGCGCGACTGGGGTCACGCTAAGGACTACGTGGAGGGAATGTGGCGCATCCTGCAGCAGGACGAGCCCGAGGATTTCGTGCTGGCTACGGGCGTGACCACCCGTGTCCGTGACTTCGTCCGGATGTCGTTCCGGGAAATAGGCGTCGAGCTGGACTTCCGGGGTGAGGGTGTCGACGAGGTCGGCGTGATCTCCGAGGTGAACAACGATGATTTCCCCCTGGCGGTCGGCACTACGGTGGTGGCGGTCGATCCCCGCTATTTCCGTCCTACCGAGGTCGAACTCTTGCTGGGTGACCCCACTAAGGCGATGACCAAGCTCGGATGGAAGCACGAATACGATCTGGCCGCGATGTGCTCGGAGATGGTCCGCGCCGATCTTCAACTCTTCCAGCGTGACCAACTCCTCAAGCGCGAAGGCTTCGAAGTAAGGAACCAATTCGAGTAGCCAAAGCAAAAATCTTTGCCGGGAGCAAAAATATTTGGGGGTCGGGGACAGTTTAGATACTGACACTGACCCCCTGCGGTGGCCGATCATCAAGTGATCCGGCGCTTTGGCCGGAGGGAAATTGAGCTAACTCCGTGAACACCGTTTTAAGGTAACTTTGAAATATGCTGCGTTCCGCTTGCATATTTATGTAGGTACCTGTATTTTTGCTGGCGCTTAGCACTGCTTAAGCACTTGACCAGCCTTCACACGGTATTCCAATTTGCATAACTCTCTTGATTAGATCCTACGACGTAAGTCGTGAGGACTCACCAGATTGTTCTACACGTTAAAATACCTGTGATTTGTCCTACCAGTCTAGTAAACGGTTCGCACCGGTTGTTTCAAGCCTTACTCCATTTTCTGGGACCTGGGACCGCCAAAAAGCAGCTCACCTGCTCCGCCGCACCCTCTATGGCCCCCGAATTGACGAAATAAATAAGGCCCACCGGGACGGCCTCGACCGTACCCTCGATCTCATTCTCGCCACCGCTCCCGTCCCTTCTCCCCCGGTCAAGTACCGGGAGGACGACGACGAGTACCTCCAACTCGGGGAAACCTGGGTAGACAAGAGCTGTCGCGGCAAAAACCAGTACCGCAACAGATCGCTGCGGGGGTGGTACTACAATAACATGGTTTCGTCGAAGCGCCCCTCCAATATTCAGGAGCGGATGTGCTTTTTCTGGCTGAACTACTTCTCCATCTCCAGCGGCAACATCGATCCCCGTACGATGTACAAGCACCTGCTGGTGTACCAGGAAGAAGCGGTGGGTAATCTCCGCTCGATCCTCCGCAAAATCTCTACCGATCCCCGGATGCTGGTGTGTCTGGATGGTGCCCTCAACAGCAAGAAGAACCCCAACGAGAACTTCGCCCGCGAACTCATGGAGTTGTTCACCCTCGGTAAGGGCCCCCTTGCAGGACCCGGTGACTACACCACCTACACCGAAAAGGATGTGGCCGCGCTGGCTCGCGCCCTGACCGGCTGGAAGAACCGGGAATTCAACTTTAGCGCTGAAAATATCCCCGTTGAGAGCTACTTCGACTCCAGCGACCACGACACCGGCGACAAGCAATTGAGCCACCGTCTTGGTAACGTAGTCGTCAAGAATAGTGGAGCGAATGAGTACAAGGTGATTCTGGAGATCCTGCTGGAGCAAGAGGCAACCGCCCTTAACTTCTGCCGCGAACTTTACCGGTACTTCATCTACCACGACATCAACCCGTCCGTAGAAGACCGGGTGATCGCCCCGCTGGCCAAGGTTCTCATGGACAACAACTATGAGATCAAGCCGGTAATCCGGGAGTTGCTCAAATCCGAGCACTTCTACGAGGAATCACTCCGGGGGGCCATCATCAAGAACCCCCACGATTTTCTGTGTAGCATCGTTTGCCCCTTCAAGGAGTTCGAGAACGAAAGTGTCCTGAAGGACATTCGCCTCCGGTACGAACTCGGAGATAAGTACGCGGACTACATGACTGATCTCGGCATGGAGTTCCTTCAGCCACCGACGATCTCCGGCTGGAAGGCTTACTACGATAGCCCTCAATTCTACCGTCACTGGATTAGCCCGGCTCTCCTGCAGCGCCGCGTCCAGATCTCTACGGCAATCATCGATGGCGACTTCCACATTAATGGTGTGCCGCTCGACATCGATTACTACCCTTTCCTCAAGTCGCTCACCAACCCGCTGGATATAAACAAAATGATCGATGAGGTGACCCTCATCTTCCTGCCCCGCCCGATTTCCTCTATCCAGACGGCGGCCTTAAAGGAAACGATTATGGGTGGTCTGGAGGATCCCGAATGGACGATGTCGTGTGGAGACTTTTTGTCGAACCCCACTAATCTGAATTACATGAAGCCGATTGCCAGCCGGATGGGCCGCTTCTTCGTAGATCTCTTCGCCCTCGGTGAATTCCAACTCCAGTAAAACCCTAATTACCATGAAACGCAGAAACTTCATTCAGACCGCGGCGGCACTCACCATACCGACCATCCTGCCCCTCCCGGGCATGAAGGCCAATAGCTCCCGCTTTACTTCCCTTATTGCTCCCGATTCCGACCGTATCCTGGTGATTGTTCACCTGTTCGGCGGTAACGACGGACTGAATACCGTAATCCCACTCGATCAGTATGATGGGCTTACAGAGGTCCGCTCGCAGTTGTACCTCAAGGAGAGGGATGTCCATAAAGTAACGGATACCCTAGCCCTTCACCCCGGCATGCAATCCATGGCCAACATGTTCCATGATGGTCGCCTTAAGATTATTCAGAGCGCGGGGTATCCCAACCAGAACCGGAGCCACTTCCGCTCAACCGACATCTGGACCTCCGCTTCGGAATCCGAGGAGTTTGTGAACTCGGGCTGGGTTGGTCGTTACCTGGATACCCAACACCCCGGCTACCCGGTAGGATATCCCAGCGAGGGACAGCCGCACCCCCCGGCCATCTCCATCGGTAATGTGGCTCACCCTACCTGTGAAGGTGAAAGCATCAACTTCAGCCAGACCGTTGAAGACCCCTTCAACACTACCACGCTGGCCAACACGGACGGATCCCTGCTCTCCAACGACCGCTACGGGAGCGAGTTGGATTTCATCCGCACCACGATGCAGCAGACGAACGATTACAACACCGTAATCAAGGCCGCTGCCGCCCGCGGCAAAAACGCCGTGAAGTATCCGAGGAATTCCAATCCCCTGGCGACCCAGCTGGAGAAGGTTGCCCGCATGATCAGCGGAGGACTTAAAACCAAGGTTTACACGGTCTACATGAGTGGCTTCGATACCCACGCCAGGCAGGTGGACGCTAATACCTCCGGAGGTGCCCACGCGGTGCTCCTCAGCAAAGTGAGCGAAGCTATCTCCCTTTTTCAGGCTGACCTCAAAGCTCAGAAGCTGGAAGAACGCGTAATGGGCATGACATTCAGCGAATTCGGTAGGCGCATCCGCCCCAACGCCAGCTTCGGCACGGACCACGGTACCGCCGGTCCCATGTTCCTGTTTGGCAGCTGTGTGAACGCAGGCGTGATGGGCGATAACGTGGAAGTGCACAAGAATGTCGGCCAGTCCGAAGGCGTACCCATGCAATTCGACTTCCGGGATATTTACGGCTCAATCCTGGTAGACTGGTTCAAGGTCCCTACGAACAGTGTCAAAAACGTGCTGCACAGCGGCTTTAAGTACCTGCCCCTGGCTGGTAACTGTAATGAACTGCTGGACAACGCCACCGACATCTCCAAAGATGGCTGGGCTTTCGGAGAGCCTTTCCCCAATCCTTCCACCCGCGAGGTGTACCTGAACGTATCCAGCCCCGGGTACAATCGCCTCCGGTATTCGCTTTTCGACGCCCGCGGCCGCCTGGTCCTGGCGAATGAGATCGGAGTGGATGGCACCGGCGACCACATGCTATTCAAGCGGCCGTCGCGGCTACCCTCCGGTACCTACGCCCTGCGGCTGGCGACCGAAACCGGTGGAACCATCACCAGAAAGGTCGTATTCGACTAATCAGGTTCAGGCCTCCTACCACTTATCCGAAAGCACAGTCACTTGATAAATTTAATTACCAGGGGAGCACATTGCTCTCCTGGTTTTGCTTTTATTGAGGTTCACTTCACCGGCCTACACGTTAAGGGGAAATTCAGCGCCCCGAATTGCGCTATCTTTTAATGATCACCTGCATGCCAACAGTTTTGATTACCGGTGCTGCCGGTTTCCTCGGCTCACACCTTTCCGATCGTTTTATAGCGGAAGGTTTTCGAGTTGTAGGCATGGACAATCTCCTGACTGGCTCGATGGACAATATTGCCCATTTGATGCCGCTAACGGAATTTGAGTTTTACTACCACGACGTCAGTAAATTCGTGCACGTGCCGGGTAAACTTGATTTCATCCTGCACTTTGCCAGTCCGGCCAGCCCCATCGATTACCTCAAAATGCCGATCCAGACCCTTAAGGTCGGTAGCTTGGGTACCCACAACCTGCTTGGATTAGCCAAGGCCAAGAACGCCCGGATGCTTATCGCCTCCACGAGCGAAGTGTACGGAGATCCCCTGGAGCACCCCCAGCGCGAAACCTACTGGGGAAACGTAAATCCCGTCGGCCCCCGTGGGGTCTACGACGAGGCCAAACGCTTCCAGGAAGCCATGACCATGGCGTACCATACTTTCCACGGATTGGAGACCCGCATCGTTCGCATCTTCAATACCTACGGCCCGCGGATGCGGCTGAATGACGGCCGCGTCCTGCCCGCCTTCTTCGGCCAGGCCATCCGGGGCCAGGGCCTCACCGTCTTCGGCGACGGAAGCCAGACGCGCTCCTTCTGCTACGTCGATGACCTCGTAGAAGGCATCTACCGACTCCTGATGAGCGACTATAGCCAGCCGGTCAACATCGGCAACCAAGACGAAACCACCATCCTCCAGTTTGCCGAGGAGATCATGGAACTGGTCGGCAACCCCGATGCGTTTCTGGATCGCCATCCTCTCCCCACCGACGACCCCAAGATGCGTCAGCCTGACATCTCCGTAGCCCGGAAGGTGCTCGACTGGTCGCCGAAGGTATCCCGGGAAGAGGGCCTTCGTCTTACGCTCCCCTACTTTCTAGACACCCTAGCACGGGTAGATGCCCCAAAAGCTTAACCAAATCTTCCGGGCCGGGCAAGCCGGTTGCCGGTAAGCTTCTTTCATGGAAGTCTGCCGGTACGAAGCCGCCCACCGCCCTTGTTTTAACCCCAATCAAAGTACCCTTTTACCCCCCTACACTATGAAAATTGCAGTAGTTGGGACCGGTTACGTAGGACTCGTAACCGGCACCTGTTTTGCCGAAACCGGCAACGAAGTGGTTTGCGTCGATATCGACGCGGCCAAAGTCGAGCGCATGAAGAATGGCGATGTGCCCATTTACGAACCTGACCTGGACGTGCTCTTCGAGCGCAACCAACGGCAGGGCCGGCTCCAGTTCACCACCGATCTCAAGGAAGCGGTTGACGCCTCCGACATCATCTTCCTGGCCCTCCCTACCCCCCCGGGTGAGGACGGCTCGGCGGATCTCCGGTACATTCTCGGCGTAGCCAGTGACCTGTCCAAGATCATCACGAGGTACACCATCGTGATCGATAAGAGCACGGTACCCGTCGGCACCGCCGAGAAGGTACGCGCCGCCCTCGCGGAAAACCTCGACGAGAGCCTCTTCGATGTGGTCTCCAACCCCGAATTCCTCCGGGAAGGCGTGGCCGTGGACGACTTCCTGAAGCCGGACCGCGTAGTAATCGGAACCGACAGCAAGCAGGCGGAGAAGAAACTGCGTCGGTTGTACGAACCCTTCGTGCGCAGTGGCAACCCCATCATCTTCATGGACCTGCGCTCCGCCGAGATGACCAAGTATGCCGCCAACTCATACCTCGCCACCCGCATCTCCTTCATGAACGAGATCGCCAACCTGTGCGAACTGGCCGGCGCCGACGTGGATGCCGTTCGCCGCGGCATGGGAAGCGATACCCGGATCGGCAAGCGCTTCCTTTTCCCCGGTGTGGGGTACGGTGGCTCCTGCTTCCCCAAAGACGTCCAGGCACTGGCGCACACCGCCGGCCAGCACGGGTACGACTTCAAGATCCTCAACGCGGTCATGGATGTCAATACCAAGCAGCGCTTGCGGATCGCCGATAAGGTCGAAGCGTACTACGGCGACAACCTGGGCGGTAAGACCATTGCCCTCTGGGGACTGGCCTTCAAGCCCAACACCGACGATATCCGGGAAGCGCCCGCACTGTACACCATCGACCGCCTCCTGGAGGCCGGAGCCCACATCCGCGCCTTCGATCCCGAGGCCACCGAGCATGTCCGTAAGATCTACGGTGAGAAGGTGACCTTCTGCGCCGATCCCTACGAGGCACTCGAGGGCGCCGACTCCCTCGCCATCGTCACCGAATGGAGCGTCTTCCGCACTCCGAACTTCGAGCGCATCAAGTCGTTGCTCAAGGAGCCCGTCATCTTCGACGGACGCAACCTGTACGACCTCGAGCGCATGCGGGAAGCCGGATTCCACTACGAAAGCATCGGCCGCCTGCCGGTGGAGGTCTAAGTAAACGACAGCTACATGAATACTGACGATAAGATCTATGTCGCGGGTCACCGCGGCATGGTCGGTTCCGCTATTGTCCGCAAACTGAGGGCAGAAGGTTTTGAAAATCTGGTCACCCGCACCAGCCGGGAACTCGATCTCCGCGACCAGCGGGCGGTCGGTGAGTTCTTCGCAGCGGAGCAGCCGGACTACGTTTTCCTCGCCGCCGCCAAGGTGGGTGGGATTCTGGCCAACAACGTCTACCGCGGTGAATTCCTTTACGATAACCTCATGATCGAGGCCAACGTGATCGAGAACGCCCGCGTTCACGGCGTAAAGAAGCTCCAGTTCCTGGGCTCCTCGTGCATCTACCCGAAGATGGCTCCCCAGCCGCTCACCGAGGATGCGCTGCTCACGGGGCCCCTGGAGTCGACGAACGAGCCCTACGCGATCGCCAAGATCACCGGCATCAAGCTCTGTGACGCCTACCGGTCACAGTACGGCTGCGATTTCATCTCCGTGATGCCGACGAACCTGTACGGACCCAACGACAACTACGACCTGCAGAGCAGCCACGTGCTGCCCGCCCTGATCCGCAAGTTTCACGAAGCGAAGAAGGAAGGCACGGACGAAGTGGTCATGTGGGGCACGGGCTCCCCGAAACGGGAATTCCTGCACGCCGACGACCTGGCCGACGCCTGCTTCTACCTGATGCAGCACTTCAGCGACTACGGTTTCGTAAACGTCGGCACGGGGGAAGACCTTAGTATCCGGTCCCTCGCTGAAACCATCCGCGACGTGGTGGGGTACGAAGGTGACATTACCCAGGACCTCAGTAAACCGGACGGCACCCCGCGTAAACTCATGAACGTGGATAAACTCCACGGCATGGGCTGGAAGCACACGATCAACCTCCAGGAGGGGATCGAGAGGGTGTACGCTGATCTCGAGGGAGAGGACTGGTATTAGATCCGGTTCCCCACGAAATTCCCACAAAGAAAAAGGGGATCAAGACAGTCGTCTTGATCCCCTTTTTAGTTTATGCCCGGCGGTAACCTAGCGGCCCAGGGCTTTTGCCATGGTGGTACCGATATCCGCGGGACTGCTGACTACGTGCAGTCCGCACTCTTCCATGATCTTCATCTTGGCTTCCGCGGTGTCGTCGTGGCCACCGACGATGGCGCCGGCATGGCCCATGGTCCGGCCCTTGGGTGCCGTCTGCCCGGCGATGAAACCGACCACCGGCTTGGTGCCGTGCTCCTTGATGTAGCGTGCGGCGTCGGCCTCCATCGTTCCGCCGATCTCGCCGATCATGATGATGCCCTCGGTGTCGGGATCGTTCATGAGCAGTTCTACCGCATCCTTAGTGGTGGTCCCGATGATGGGATCGCCACCGATGCCGATACAGGTGCTCTGCCCCATTCCGGCCTTGGTGACCTGGTCTACCGCCTCGTAGGTCAGCGTACCCGAGCGGCTGACGATGCCGATCTTGCCGGGCGTGTGGATGAAACCGGGCATGATGCCGCATTTTGCCTGTCCGGGGGTAATGACGCCGGGGCAGTTGGGGCCGATCAGTCGGGTATCGAAGTCTTCGATGTAAGCACGCACCTTCACCATGTCCTGGACCGGAATACCCTCGGTGATGCAGATGATCACTTTGATGCCGGCCTCGGCCGCCTCCATAATCGCGTCAGCGGCGAAGGGGGGCGGTACGAAGATCACGGACACGTCGGCACCGGCCTTCTGTACCGCGTCAGCCACGGTGTTAAACACCGGCCGGTCGAGGTGGGTCTGCCCACCCTTGCCGGGGGTCACTCCACCCACTACGTTGGTGCCGTATTCGATCATCTGCTCGGCGTGGAAGCTTCCCTCCTTACCCGTGATGCCCTGTACGATTACATTGGAATCTTTGGTTACTAGAACTGCCATTTTAAGATTTATAAGTTACGTCCTCCCCGCAGGCGCGGGAAAGCTCTATTTGTCTACAATGATGAATACGTCCTCATCGTCCTGCTGCATATAGTAATTCTCGCGGGCGAAGCGCTCGCGGTTCTGTTCCATATCCAGCTTCTCGGCCTCCGCCTCCACCGTCAGTCGGTCGTAGCGCGTGAGGTCGGTCTCCAGCCGGTTCACCGTGCTTTGGAGCCGGAACTGCGTACCCACGTCATGCCGGTCCACGAACACCATCAGGATCAGGAAGAGCAGAAGGGTCACGAAATACCGGTTGCGCAGGTAGGACGGTACGCGCATCCAGAGGGCGGTGACGGGATTACTCGGTTTGCGGGTAGCCATGCGGGGAAAAGGTGGTGGTTGGACGAAGATAGGGTTGTTGGCGGATAGCCGGTAGGGTGTAGCTACCTACTCTCCCCGACCGATCTTCCGCAGCAGGTCGCGTCCGGGGAAGTAAGCCGTTTCACCCAGTTCCTCCTCGATGCGGAGCAGCTGGTTGTACTTGGCGATCCGGTCGGAGCGGCTGGCCGATCCCGTTTTGATCTGTCCGGTATTGAGCGCCACGGCCAGGTCGGCGATGGTGGTATCCTCGGTTTCCCCGCTGCGGTGGCTCATTACGCTGGTGTAGCCGGCGAGGTGGGCCATGGTCACGGCGTCAATGGTTTCCGTCAGCGATCCGATCTGGTTTACCTTGATCAGGATGCTGTTGGCACTGCGCTCCTTGATACCGCGGCTGAGGCGCTCGGTGTTGGTTACGAAGAGGTCGTCACCGACCAGCTGGCAGCGGTTGCCGATGGCGTTGTTGAGCGAGGTCCAGGCGCCCCAGTCGTCTTCGTCCAGGCCGTCCTCGATACTGAAGATGGGGTACTTGTCCACCCAGCCTTTCCAGTAATCCACCATTCCGGCGCTTTCGATCTGCCGGCCGTCGGATTTGTGGAACTTGTACACGCCTTCCTTGCTGTCGTAGAATTCCGAAGCGGCGGCGTCCATGGCGATCATGATCTCGTCACCGGGCTTGTAGCCGGCCGATTCGATGGCCTTCAGGACGATCTCGATGGCTTCCTCGTTGCTCTTGATGTTAGGGGCGAATCCGCCTTCATCACCTACGTTGGTGCTGTAGCCCTTGCTGTGGAGCACCTTCTTCAGGTGGTGGAAGGTTTCCACGCCCATGCGCAGGGCTTCACTGAAGGTGTCGGCGCCAAGCGGCAGGATCATGAATTCCTGGAAATCGATGCTGTTGTCGGCGTGGCTTCCACCGTTGAGGATGTTCATCATCGGTACGGGCATCGTGTGGGCGTTCACCCCACCTACGTAGCGGTACAGCGGCTGGTTGAGTTCCAGGGCCGCGGCCTTGGCTACCGCGAGACTGACGCCGAGGATGGCGTTGGCGCCCAGCTTGCTCTTGTTGTGGGTGCCGTCGAGCTCGATCATCGTCTCGTCGATATACCGCTGGTCGGTGACGTCCACGCCCAGTAGTTCCTCGGCGATCTTCTCCTCGACGTTGGATACCGCCTTGAGTACCCCCTTGCCCATGTAGACGCTCTTGTCGTCATCCCGCAGTTCCACGGCTTCGTATTTGCCGGTGCTGGCTCCACTGGGTACGGCGGCGCGGCCGATGGCGCCTTCGGCGGTTACTACTTCTACTTCTACGGTGGGATTACCGCGGCTGTCCAGGATCTGGCGGGCGCGGATGTCAAGGATACTACTCATACGTTAGGTGTGCTAAGGTTAAGCGCGCAAGTTACGGAAGTAACCATCAGCACCGGGGCGGGGACGCAGGTGCCGGGGTTTAACCGTCCGACACCTTGAAAGCGTCGGACGGTCACGTTGACTCTACTGGCGAGATTTGATCAGGTCCACGAACTGGTCGAAGAGGTAGGCCGCGTCGTGGGGCCCGGGGCTGGCCTCCGGGTGGTACTGCACGCTGAAGGCGGGCTTACCGACCACACGAATACCCTCGATGGTGTCGTCGTTCAGGTTACGGTGGGTCACCTCCACAACGTCAAGATTATTCGCGATGGCTTCCGGGCTTACCCCGAAGCCGTGGTTCTGGCTGGTGATCTCGCTCTTGCCGGTAAGCAGGTTGTGGACGGGGTGGTTGATGCCCCGGTGACCGTGGTGCATCTTGTAGGTGGGAATACCCACCGCACGGGCCAGGATCTGGTGGCCCAGGCAGATGCCGAAGAGGGGCTTATCCTCCTCCAGCATGGCGCGGGCCGTATCCACGGCGTAATCCATGGCGCCGGGATCACCGGGGCCGTTGCTGATGAAGAGTCCGTCGGCTCCGAAGGCATTGATATCCGCCATCGTGGCCCGGGCGGGAAAAACCTTGACGTAGCAGTCGCGGCTCAGGAAGTTGCGCAGGATGTTCTTCTTGGTACCCAGGTCAAGGACCGCGATCTTGATGGGGGCGTCGGGATTGCCCATGGTGTAGGCCTCCTTGGTGGTGACGTGGCTGCTGAGTTCCAGCCCTTCCATATCGGGCGCCTCGCCGAGCTGCCGCTGCAGGTCATCCAGATCGAAGTTCTCGCTGGAGATGATAGCGTTCATTGCCCCCTTGCTGCGGATGTGCCGGACAATGGCGCGGGTATCCACGTCGCTGATCCCCACCAGGCCCTCCTTTTCGAAGTATTCCTGGATAGAGGACTGCGCCTGGTGGCGGCTGTAGGGGACGGTGAAATTCTTGCAGATGAGCCCGGCGATCTTGATGCTGTCGGATTCCACGTCGGTATCCTTGATGCCGTAGTTGCCGATGTGGGCGTTGGTGGCTACCAGGATCTGACCGTAATAGCTGGGGTCGGTGAAGATCTCCTGGTAACCCGTCATGCCGGTGTTAAAGCAGATTTCCCCAACGGTGGTGCCG
>JBGTHX010000087.1:0-11873 GCA_041746055.1 Lewinella sp.
GGTCACGGAGCGGGCGCTGGCGCAGATCCGCCTGGTTTCCCGCGGCAATCCGCTGGCGGAAGGAGACCTGCTGCGGTTCTACCGCGCTATTGAGCCGCTGTACCGGCGCTAAAGGATCTTGATGTCGTAGCTCATCTCGTACACCTCGTTGGGTTCGAGACTTACGATGCCCTCCTTGTGGGTGAATTGCCCGTCACTCTCGGCGCTGTCGGCCAGTCCAATCCACGGCTCGATGCAGACGAAGTCGCCCTGCGGCTTCGCCCAGATACCGAGGTGGGTCCAGCCGGCGTAGTCCAGCTTGAGGATGGGGCCATGGTTCCGCGATTCCAGGATCACGCTGCGGGAATCCAGGTCTTTGAAGACCAGGGCGTCGTGACTGAACAGATCGTGGGAAAGGGGGAGTACGGTACCGCCCTCCTGCCAATTAACGGGACGCGTTCCGCTGCCGATCGTACCGGCATCCGTGACCTCATAGGTACGGCTGTCCTCCGGATGCTCGAAGCGCAGGAAGTGGTCCTCGTAGCGGTCATCGGGGAAAACGGGCAGCCGGAAGGCGGGGTGGCCCCCCAGGTGGAAGAGGATGGGCCGGTCGTCGGTATTCATCACCTCGTGGTAGATAATGAGGTGCTCGTTGCGCAGGCGGAAGGTGATTCGGAAATCGAAGTGGTAGGGATACACCTCCAAGGTCTCCTCGCTGGAGCAGAGCCGGAAAATGATGCGGTCTTGCAGTTTGGAGAAGAATTCCAACCGGTCGTTGTGGCGGATCAGGCCGTGCTTGGGGATGCGGTACTCCTGGCCGTCGATGATGGTCCTGCCGTCCTTCAGGGCCCCGATGATGGGGAACAGTACGGGGGCGGTACTGGCCCACACTTCGGGGTCTCCCCCCCAAATGTACTCCTGCCCGGTCTCCCGCTTGACCAGGCTGGTCAACTCCGCGCCGGTGGAGTTGATTTTTATACGGAGCAGGTCGTTTTGCAGGCTGAAATCCATCGCTGATTTTACTAAGTTGTCCCGGGCGCTTACCCGCCACAAAGTAATCAATTAAGGCATACCCACCTTGTATCGCGCCCGCCTGCTGTTCCTGGTCCTCTGTTGTCTTCCGCTGGCTTCTGCCGCCGGCCAGGAAGCCCTGCAACTATCGCCGGCCCCGGGCAGTTACCGCACCGACCAGGACGTACGGATCGGGGGCGGGGACGCAGGTGCCGTGTACTTCACTACCGACGGCTCACGCCCCACCCTCCGCTCCCGGCGCTACACCGGTACCCCCGTCGCGGTAGGGCGATCTACCGTGGTACGGGCGGCCGTGTTCGAGGGGGCTGACCGGACCGCCGAGACGGGGGGTACCTACCTCATCAACGAGCCCGCCTCCGCACTGCTGACCGTCTCCCTGGCGATCGACCCCTGGCGTCTCTTCAACCCCCGCACCGGGTGGTTCGAGGAGGGGGAAGACCCGGAACGGCCCAATTACGACACCCACCTCGAGCACCCCGCCTGGGTAGACATCTTTCTGGAGGAGGGCGAGCGCGTCCACGCCGGGCCGGTCAGCTTCCGGCTGTTCGGGGGCAGCAGCCGGTCCCACCCGCAGAAGTCCTTCTCGGTGAGCGCACGTAAGCGGGACGGGCAGCCGAAATTTGACTATCCCTTTTTCGGACCAGAGGCCCCGGACGACTTCCGCTTCCTGGTACTGCGCAACGGGGGCTCCGACTGGGGGCGGAGCTACCTCCGCGACGCCCTGATGACCGGGCTGCTGGTCGATCCCAGCTGGGACCTCGACCGGCAGGCGGCGCGGCCGGTACGCGTGTTTCTGAACGGACGGTACTGGGGCGTGTACCACCTGCGCGAGAAGATCAACCCCCGCTTCCTGGAAGACCATCACCCGGGCGTGGACAAAGATTCCCTCACCCTCCTGGAGCACGAAATTTCCGTCAAGCAGGGCACCACCACGGAGTACACCCGGCTGGCCGATTTCATCGCGGAACACGACCTCGCCGAGCCGCCCAACTTTGCGGAAGTAGGCCGGCAGATGGACATCGACAATTTTCAACGGCTGCAGATCGCCCAGACCTACTTCGACAACCGCGACGCCGGCGGCAATATCCGCTACTGGCGGCCGGACGGCCCGGGAGAACGGTTCCGTTGGATACTGTACGACGTCGACCAGGGCTTCGGCCTCCACCGCGATACCGGCTGGACAGCCAATACCCTGGCCCAGCTCACGGAAGCCGACGGCCCGGTATGGCCCAACCCGCCCTGGTCCACCCTCTTCCAGCGGAAGCTGCTCGCCAACCCCGGCTACCGCGCCACCTTCGTGAACCGCAGCCTGGACTACCTGCATACCGACCTCAGCACCGAGGCAGTGGCCGAGCGCATCGAGAGCCTGGTGGATGCCGTGGCACCCGAAATGCCCCGCCACCTGGAGCGGTGGAGGCAACCGATACGGCAGTGGGAATACCACGTGGACCAGCTGCGCCGCTTCGCCCTGTACCGCCCCCGGTATCTCCGCGAGCACTACCGGGAATACTTTCGGGGCGGTCCGGACCGGAGCGTGGAATTGACGGCCGGGATCGGAGGGTACATCGTGCTGAACGATAACCTCCAGGTAGGCACCGACGGCCTGAGCGGAGACTACTTCGCCAACTATCCCATCACCCTGCGGGCGGTAGCGGAGCCGGGATACCACTTCGCGGGGTGGACGGGGCTCGGCGCACCGGCTGATTCCCTGTCGGTCGATCTTCACAAAGACCAGGTTTACTGCATCGGGGCCGAATTCATTCCCGCCCGCCACCCGCTGGCCGACCAGGTCATCGTCAACGAGGTGTGCCCGAAAAACGACGCTGCCGGAGACTGGCTCGAGCTGCACAACCGCGGTGAATCGGCCGTGGATCTGGGCGGGTGGTTCTTGGTGG
Organism: Lewinella sp.; assembly: GCA_041746055.1. Classification (GTDB taxonomy): domain Bacteria; phylum Bacteroidota; class Bacteroidia; order Chitinophagales; family Saprospiraceae; genus Neolewinella. The sequence goes on from JBGTHX010000087.1 coordinate 2,907, forward strand.
ATGACAGCGACCGGCGCTTCACGCTCCCCCCCACCATCCTGCCGCGCGGCGGCTATGTCGTGATCGCCGAGGACACCGACCGCTTCCATGACGCCTTCCCCGGCCTGGACGCCGTGGTCGGCAACCTCCCCTTCGGACTTAGCCGCTCCGATGACCGCATCGGTCTTTATTCGGCCGATGGCAGCTACGTCAATGCTATCAGCTACCAGTTGGGCGCAGTGGCGGACAGCGTGCTAACCTACGCCCTGGCCCTGCCCGGACTCGACAACGGCCGTCATGGCAACTGGGTCATCGAGCACAATGCCGGCACCCCCGGCACGGCGAATCCCGAATATCTGCAGTCTGCCATCCTTACCCGCCAGCGCTTCTGGCTGCGCATCGGCATCGGGATCAGCGTTCTGCTGCTGGTGGTCCTGGTGAAGGTGAGGCGGGCGGGAGACTGAGGGCTTCCCGTGGGAGCCTATCTTGCGCCATGAAGCAACGCGAAGATCTCATTTACGGCCGGCATCCCGTCCTGGAGGCCCTGGCGGCGGGGCAGCCCGTCGATAAGGTGTACCTCCAGCAGGGCACCCGCGGCGACTTCGAGAAGGAGCTGCGCCAGTCCTGTAAACTGCAGGGGGTGCCGATGACCATCATCCCCCAGGCGAAACTCCAGCGAATGGTCAAGGGCAACCACCAGGGCGTGGTGGCCCAACTCGCGGCCGCCCGCTACCAGCAGGTAAGCGACGTGCTGCCCCAGATCTACGAGCGGGGGGAAACGCCGCTGCTGCTGCTGCTCGACGGCGTGACCGACGTGCGCAACTTGGGGGCGATCGCCCGCTCCGCTGAGGTTTGCGGGGCCCACACCATCATCATCCCCCAGAAAAACAGCGCGGGGCTGACCGCCGACGCCGTCAAGAGCAGCGCGGGCGCACTCAGCCGACTCCCGGTGTGCCGGGAAAAGAGCCTGGTCAACACCGTAGAGGAGTTGCAACTCAACGGGGTAAAGGTGATCGCCAGCGACCTGCAGGCCGACCGCTACCTGCACGAACTTGACCTGACCGGCCCCCTCTGCATCGTGCTGGGGGCGGAGGACGAGGGCATCAGCACGGGGGTGGCCCGGGCGGCCGATCTCACCTTCCGCATCCCCCAGGCCGGTACGCTCAACAGCTTCAATGTCTCGGTGGCAGCAGGGATTCTGCTCTTCGAAGCCATGAAGGTGCGCTGGACGGATCCAGCCACCCAGACCTCCACGGGAGACAGATAAGCGCCTATAATGCCTTATATTTACCGCAAATTGTTTTAAAAAGACATGTCTTCCCCCGCCTCCACACCCGGGATTCTTGATCGCAGCATCGGGCACCTCAAGGGGGTTGGCCCGGCCCGGGCGGAAATCCTGGCCAAGGAACTCGGCATTTTTACGCTGGGCGACCTGCTCTACAGCTACCCCTTCCGTTACGTGGACCGGACTCAGTTCCACCGGATCATCGATATCCTGCCCGACCAGGGTAACGTTCAGGTGAAGGGCCGGCTGGTCACCCTCACCCGCCGCGGGGAGAACCGCAAACAACGACTGGTGGGCCGGCTCCGGGACGAAAGTGGCGCGGCTCTCGAGCTGGTCTGGTTCCGCGGCATTCAGTACCTCGACCGCAAGTACCTGATTGGCGAGGAGTACGTCTGCTACGGCAAAATCGAGGAATTCAACGGTCGCCTCAGCATCACCCATCCGGAGATGGAGGCCGCCGGAAAAGCCGTCGCCGAAGAGGCGGCCACTTTCGAGCCCGTGTATACGAGCACGGAGAAGCTGAACAAGAAGGGGCTGGACGAGCGCGGCCGCCGCAAGCTCATCCGGGAAGTGCTCGACCAGATCGGCCCGGCCGAACTGCCCGAGATGCTGCCCCGCCCCCTCGTGGAGGAATTGCGGTTGGTCAGCCACTACGATGCCATTCGGTCCATTCACCTGCCCGCCGGCCAGGCCGAACTCGATGCCGCCCGCCGCCGCCTAAAGTTCGAGGAGCTTTTCCTGCTGCAGATGCGCTTGCTCCAACTGAAGGTGAGCCGCGAAATGCAGGTGGCCGGATACGCCTTTGTCCAGATCGGTGACCACTTCAATACCTTTTACACCGATCACCTGCCGTTTACCCTCACCGGCGCCCAGAAACGGGTGCTCCGGGAGATCCGCCAGGATCTCGGACGGGGCATTCAGATGAACCGACTGCTCCAGGGCGACGTGGGATCAGGAAAAACGATGGTGGGCCTCATGGCCATGCTGATGGCGCTCGACAACGGCTTTCAGGCCTGCATGATGGCGCCCACCGAGATCCTGGCCTACCAGCACTACGAATCGCTGCAGGAGTACCTCGAGGGCATGGACATCCGGGTCGCCTTCCTGTCGGGGAACGTGAAGGGAAAGGCGCGCCGGGAGTTGCTGGCCGATCTGGCGGCGGGCGAGATCCACCTTCTCGTTGGCACCCACGCCCTTATCGAGCCACCCGTGAAGTTCATGAACCTCGGCCTCGCCATCATCGACGAACAGCACCGCTTTGGGGTCAAACAACGCGCTAAGCTGTGGAACAAAAATAAGCCCTACCCTCCCCATGTGCTGGTGATGACCGCTACTCCCATCCCGCGCACCCTGGCCATGACCGCCTACGGTGACCTGGACGTAAGCGTCATCGACGAACTGCCCCCGGGCCGTACGCCCATTCAGACCGTCCACTTCACCGAGCACCGCCGGGAGCGGGTGTTCGGGCGCATCCGGGAAGAGATCGCCAAGGGACGGCAGGCCTACGTGGTCTATCCGCTCATCGAGGAGAATGAAAAGCTAGACCTGCTCGCGCTCGAGGCTGCCTACGAAGAGATGCTGCACAAGTTTCCCCGCCCGGAATACCAGATCAGCGTGGTCCACGGCAAAATGAAGGCCGAAGACAAGGACTTCGAGATGGCGCGCTTCAAGAACGGGGAAACCCAACTCATGATGGCCACCACCGTGATTGAGGTGGGCGTCAACGTGCCCAACGCTACCATCATGGTGATCGTGCACACCGAACGGTTCGGGCTCAGCCAGCTGCACCAGTTGCGCGGGCGGGTCGGGCGGGGTGCGGAAGAGAGCTTCTGCATTCTCCTGTCCAGCGTCAAGCTGAGCAAGGAAAGCCGCCAGCGTATCAACACCATGGTCGAAACTACCGATGGCTTCCGCATCGCCGAGGCGGACCTAAAACTGCGCGGTCCCGGAATGATCGACGGTACCCAGCAGAGCGGAGTACTCCAGATGCGGATTGCCGACCTGGCTCAGGACGGTCGGATCCTGGCCGTAGCCCGTGAGAAGGCCCGCGCGATCCTGGAGTCAGACCCCCGCCTCGAGCGGCCTGAGCACCGGGTCCTGCGCGACCACCTCGACCGCCACTTCAAGACGGTCAAAGGCTGGAGCCTCATCTCCTGATCCATTCCCTATCACGAGAAAAGGCCCGGAAAGACAGTCGTCTTTCCGGGCCTTCATCATTGGCCTGAGCCGTAGCGGCTTACCGCAGTTTCACAAACTTGCGGATCACCTGCCGGTCACCCTCCACGATTTGCAGCGTGTAGGTACCCATGGGCAGTTGCGAGATGTTGATGGCGTCTTGCAGGAATCCGTCATCCTTCAGGTATTGAAGTTCTCGTACACGGCGGCCGTTCAGGTCGCTGATCACTACCCGTACCTCACCGCGGTGTACGCTGTTGAGGCTGAAGTTGAGCAGATCGGTAGCGGGGTTCGGGAACAGCTCGACGAGACTGCTCTGACCGGCGGTGGGGTTAGCCATAGCCGAGGAGAGATGGTCAGCGCTTTCCAGACCCGGCTCCTCGCCGGTGACGTTAGGCCCGCAGTTCCCGGCTTCCCCTCCGATGTCGGTGGGTGCGGCCTTGCTTTGGGACAGTACCATTTTATCCAGCATGGTGTAGGAGCTGCGGTTGGCCACCCGGATCGTGTGCGATCCCGCTCCCAGGAAGACGGTAATGTCGGTACCGTTGTCATTGACCTTGATCCACTGGAACCCGGTGGTCGCAATGGCGGCTCCGCCGACAACCTTCGAGAAGTTGATCCAGGGAGAGTCATCGACCTGTACCCAGAACGAGTTACTGGAACTTCTCCAGGCGTGCATCCGGAAGAACAGATGGTAGTTGGCACCCTCCTTTATCTCGACCGAGGTAGAGATCTGGGCACCGGGTTCGCTGGTCGTCGGGGCCGACATATGGCTAAGGCCGCTGTAGAGAACGTACTTACCACGCGAAGCCTGGTCGTTCTCAGCCTCTGACCATCCGGCCGACAGGGTGGCGCATTCGGCCTCCATCCAGTAATTCCCGTCGCTGACCACCGGCTCCTGACAAGCGTCTCCGATGCCGTCGTTGTCGCTGTCGGTCTGATCCGGATTGTAGGTGGCGGGGCAGTTATCACCGTAGGCGCTCACGTATCCCTCCGGCGCTACGCAACCTAACTTGTACTGCCGGGAGTCTCCGATACCGTCATTATCAATGTCGGCGTAGAAGATTTCTTGGTAGATCACTTTCGGATTCTTAGGATCACAGTCAAAGTCATCCGAAGTACCGTCGTTGTCGTCATCCGTGTCACACTCGTCTCCCATGCCGTCACCGTCGGTGTCGGTCAGGTCGGAAGAGGCGAAGGTGGGACAGTTGTCGAGCGAGTTGTCAACGTAGCCCTCGGGAGCCTCACAGCCCATCACCCAGACATTGGGATCACCGTATCCATCACCGTCAGCGTCCTCGTAGTAGGTCGTCTGGCTCTGATCCGGGTTTGCAACGGTCGGGCAATTGTCGATGTCATCGGACACGCCGTCCTGGTCGGTATCCACTACGGAATCGGAAACCGTCACGGTCACCTGCGAGGTGCTGCTGACCCCAAGATCGTCGGTGACCTTCAACACGATATCGTAGGTGCCCAGTTCGGTGAGTACGATGGATCCGGTGGCGGTATTCAGGCTACCTCCGGTGTACGTCCAGACGTAGCTGACGATTTCGCCATCGTTGTCGCGCGAGCCGGTGCCGTCAAGTTGGACGGTCAGCGGAGCGTTTCCACTCATCGGGCTGGCCTTGGCGACCGCGATGGGTGCTTTATTGGGAGCTAGTCCCCCACAGTCAGGATCACCTTCACCCATACCCAACGGGAGCGTGGCATCCTTGTCCAGGTGGATCTTATCCAATTGAGCGCCGGATTCCCGGTAGGCAAAGTCAATGGTGTTGGAGCCATTGACCAGGGTTACCGGGCTACCGGGCACCGTATTCCAGGCGAAGCGCTGATAAGCCGTGAACTTGTTCCACTGTACCCAGGGGCCGGAGTTGATCCGAACCCAGTAGGAGTCGGCACTCACGTCCTTGGCCTTCACGCGGGCGAAGAGGTTGAAATTACCGGCTTCTACATCTTCGATCCGGAACCGAACGTAGTTGATGGGCGTGTTCGCGGGGGCGGCGCTGTTGGACCGGGGTCCCTGGTAAACGACGTACCCTCCGTTGGAAGCGTCCGTGGAGGAGGCCTTGGTCCATGCTTTTCCGACCTCAGCACATTCCGCTTCGAGCGTATAGGACGTGTACCCTACCACCTCGTCACAGGCATCTCCCAGGCCGTCGCCGTCACTGTCGGTCTGGTCGGGGTTGGCCACGGCGGGGCAGTTGTCGGTGTTATCGAGCACGTAGTCGTCCGGCTGTTCACAGGCGACCAACGGAGCGGCGGGGTCTCCGAACCCATCCCCGTCGAAGTCGGCGTAATAGGTCAGGGCAGCTCCCACGGCGGGATCCTGCGAATCACAGTCTTCGGCATCCGGTACGCCGTCATTGTCGTCGTCATCGTCACAGGCATCGCCCGCACCGTCGCCATCGGTATCCGTGGTATCGGTGGAGGAGACGTCCGGACAGTTATCGTCGGCATTGTCCACGTATCCCTCGGGAGCCTCACAGGCTTCGACTGAATCGTTGGGGTCACCCAGGCCATCGCCGTCCGCGTCTGCGTAGAAGGTCGGCAGGGTCTGGTCGGGGTTGGACACGGTCGGGCAGGTATCCTCGGCATCGGCAATGCCGTCGCCGTCCGTATCGATGAATGGCTCGGAGACCTCCACCGTGACGGTATCGGTATCGGTCAGGCCGCCGTCATCCGTTACGGTTAGAATGATTGTGTACGAACCCACCTCGGTGAGCAGCGCCGTCACGATCTCTCCGCTGAGTACCTGGTCCCGGTAGGTCCAGGTAAATTCGGTAATGGTGCCGTCCGGATCGGAGGAGCCACTGCCGTCGAGCTGGACGGAGAGGGGTGCCACTCCGCTATCGGGGGTCACCACAGCAACGGCGGTCGGACCTTCGTTCGGGACATCGAGTACCGTGACCGAAACCGTATCCTGTCCTTTAGCGCCGTCGTTGTCGGTAACAGTCAGCGTAACAGTATAGGAACCCGCTTCCGTAAGGGTCACGCTGGGGTTGACCCCGGTGGTCGAACCGGTAGCCCAGGTCCAGTCGTAGGCCACGATCTCTCCGTCCACGTCGCTCGAGCCCGTACCGTCAAGCTGAACCGTCAGCGGTGCGAATCCGCTCGTTGGGGTAGCATCGGCCACGGCCGTCGGGGGTACGTTCTCCGCTTCGGTCACTACTACGGTCACCGTATCGGTATCCGTTGCTCCGTCATTATCGGTCACGGTAAGCACGATCTCGTAGGTGCCGGCCTCGGTAAGCGTTACCGAGGTAAGGTCGCCGGTGGCACTGCCGCCGGTGTAGTTCCAGCTGTAGCCGGTGATCTCACCGTCCGCATCACTCGAGCCCGTACCGTCGAGCTCCACCGTCAGCGGCGCGGTGCCGCTGGTCGGAGTAGCTACGGCAACCGCCGTCGGAGCAGTGTTCTCCGCCTCGGACACTTCGATAGTCAGGGTATCCGTACCGGATGCGCCTTCATTGTCGGTGACCGTGAGTACTATTTCGTAAGAACCGGCATCGGTGAACTGCACGGAGGTGATCTCACCGCCCGCGGTAGTACCGGCGTAGCTCCAACTGTAGTTGGTGATAAAGCCGTCCGCATCACTCGATCCGGTTGCGTCCAGCTCCACCGTCAGCGGCGCTACGCCACTGGTCGGGGTAGCCACGGCAACCGCCACGGGTGGCAGGTTGCCTTCTTCACCCACCGTGATGGTAAGCGTATCGGTGTCGGTTGCTCCCTGGTCGTCAGTCACGGTGAGCACTACAGTATAGTTGCCCGTGACGAAACTGGTGGTTACTACCTCACCGGCGACGGTGCCGCCGTTCCAGGTCCAGACGTGGGACACAATGCGGCCGTCCGCATCCGAGGAAGCGCTGCCATCCAGGGTGACGGAAAGCGGTGAGGCTCCCGAGGTCACGTCGGCTTTGGCTACCGCTACGGGCGGGATGTTTTCGGTATCCGTGACGGTGACGTTGATCCGGTCGGTGCCGGTGGCTCCGTCGTTATCGGTGACGGTCAGCAGGATCGGATAGATGCCCGGCTCCGTGAGCGTGATGGTCGGGGTGGCTCCGTCGGCCGATCCGCCGGTCCAGGTCCACCGGTACTTCACGATGCTGCCATCGGGATCGGTAGACTGCGTACCATCAAGCATCACCGTCAGCGGTGCGACACCGCTTTCCGGAGTAGCCAGGGCCACGGCCACGGGCCGCAGGTTATCCGTGGTGGTACCACAGTTAGTAGAAGGCCCGCCGATGTCGGTCGGGAACTCACTATCGTAGTCGATATGTACCCGGTCCAGTTCGGTACCATTTTCGCGGGAAGCGAAATCGACTGTATTGTATCCTTCCTTCAGGTCGAAGGGGCTATTGAGCACCTCATTCCAGTTGAATGTTTCTCCGAGTACGATGTCATTGGCCCATTCAATCCACTCCCCGTCGTTGACGCGTACCCAGAAGGAGTTGTCAGCGATGGTCCTGGCCCGTACCCGGCCGAACATGAAGTAACGTCCGGCGCGCACCTGATCCAGTACGAAGCGGATTCGGTTCTGAGGCACGTCGGCGGGAGTAGCGCGGGTCTCGCCCAGGGGGCTCACCGCGTAGCTGCCTTGCGAAGCACTGGTGTCCTGTTTAACTACCCAGTCTCCACCCAGTTGTCCGCACTCGGCTTCCAGCCAGAATACGTTCACCCCGGGAATGGAGGAATCACACAGGTCTCCAATCCCATCATTGTCGGAATCCGCCTGTGAGGGGTTCGGAATCGTGGGGCAGTTGTCAGTATTGTTCCGGACGAAACCGGCGGGCTGAATACAGGCGGTGATCGATTCTTCGGGATCTCCGAAGCCGTCACCGTCGCGGTCAGCGTAGAAGGTATCGCCGATGTTCCGGCTGGGATCGAGCGGGAAACAGTCCTGCCCGTCCGTTACGCCGTCATTGTCGTCGTCCAGGTCACAAGCGTCTCCTATGCCGTCGCCGTCGGTATCCGTCAGGTCGGTAGAAGTCCGGTTGGGGCAGTTGTCCCGATCGTTGGTCACGTAGCCTTCGGGGAGTACACAGCCATAGACAAAGTCATTCGGATCACCGTACCCGTCTTCGTCAAAGTCGGCATAATAGATATCCTGGCTCTGATCAGGATTGGCGACCGTGGGACAGTTGTCCTCCACGTCCCGAATTCCATCTCCGTCCGTATCCGTGTTGTTCCGGTTCACCTGAATGGCTACTACGTCGGTTCCGGTGGCTCCGAGGTCATCGGTCACCGTAAGGGTAACATTGTAGCTACCGTCCGCAAACGTGACTTGGGGATTAGGTCCGACGGCACTGCCGCCTGCCCACTTCCAGTTGTAGGAGATGATGGTACCGTCGGCATCGGAAGATCCGTTGCCGTCCAGCTGAACGTCGAGGGGTCCGAACCCGGAGGTAGGCGCGGCGGCCGCTACGGCCACCGGCTTCTGGTTGACCACGTCACCGCAGTTCAGCGCGGTGCCACCGGTTCCGGTGGGCAGCGTACCATCGGTACTCAGGTAGAGCTTGTCAAGTTTGGTG
>JBGTHX010000088.1:0-4587 GCA_041746055.1 Lewinella sp.
GCAGGATTCCGTGGTGTACCGGGCCACCGTCGGTGGAAATAAATAAAGGCTTGCCGGAATAACCCGACAAGCCTCTCAACAGGGATGATTCTACTCTGAGGACGTGGATCTAACGCAATAGCGTTACATCACCAGTAAATAGCTGGCTGCTTCCGTCGATAAACTCGATTTCGGCGGCCCAGATGTAGACATTTCCTTGCAGGGGTTGACCCCCCAGTGTTCCATCCCAACCGGTTCCCCGCGATCCCGTGGGGCAGTTGGTGCATTCGTATACGATTCCGCCGAAGCGATTCATGATCCGCAGGTAGCGGATCTCCCGGACCAGGGTGCTGTTGGCCTCGATTCCGAAGGTTTCATTGTAGCCGTCGCCGTTCGGGCTGAAGGCGTTGGGTGCGTAGATCCGCTCGGCGTAGTTACCGGTCACGCGCACCCCGAGGGAGTCCGTGGCGGTACAGCCGTGCTGGTCGCGCAGGGAGATGGAGTAGATCCCGTCCCGGAAGGGCAGCGCCGACGTATAGGGGGAGGTAGGATCGGCGATGCTGTCGCCCGTCCAGAGTATCTCGGTGATGTTCCGCGGCGGGGACACATTGACCCTCAGCTTTACTTCGTCGCCGAGTTCCACGAGGGTGTCCCGCTGCGCGGTGGTGATGTCCGCCCGGAACGCGGGGTACACATCGACCGTCAGGCTACTGTCCCGCTTACAGCCATTTTCGGAGGTGGCGGAAAGCTGCAGTATGTAGCGGCCGGCCTGGGAGTAGGGACGCTCGAGCGGCTCCTCGGAGACGATGCCGTTGCCATAGTCAATGAACCATCCCGTCAGCGGCTTCGAGAGTTCGAGCCCGTAGTTTCCGCCCTCGCAGACGGTGGAGGTGCTCTGGAAGGTGAGGTCCGCGCCGTTGTAATCCCCCACCCGCAGGTCGAAGCTGTCGACCGCCGTACATCCGTTGCGGCTCGTCGCCGTGCAGAATACGCGGTAGGTTCCCGCGTTGCGGTAAGCGTGTACGGGGGCGGTTTGCTGAGAGCGGGTTCCGTCGCCGAAGTCCCAGCTCAGTCCGTAGGCGGCCACATCGGCCGTGGAGGTAAAGACCAGGTCCTCGCCCTTGCAGTTGGCATCGACGGCAGTGATTTCAAACGAAGCATCCGGGGCCGGACGTACCGTAATGTCTTTCCGGTAAGTATCGCTGCCGCAGCGTTCGGCGGAGAGCGTGACCGTAAACGTGGAGTCGGAGGATACGGAATAGGTGTGCACCATTTTACCGAGATCATCCACGAACTGCGGGGTGGATCCGTCACCCCAGTCCACGAAGCACAGCGCACCGGGCGTGGAGGCGTTCGTAAGCGTCACCTCGGCCGAAGCGCACACGGGTCCGTAGTCCAGGCTGAAGGCCGCCCGCGTTTCCACCGGGAGTACATAGATCGTATCCACCGCCTCCTGGTCCGGACAATTGTCGTTCGAGCCGCGCAGCCGGATGGGATACTTCCTGACCTGCTGGGTCTCATTGTGCAGGATGACGTAGGGCGGCAGCGCACGGGCCTGGCGGCCGTCCGGGTAGGTGACCAGGAAATCCTTGCCGTTTACGGAGGTGTTGGCCAGAAAGGCGGTGTCGCCGGAGCAGATGGTGTTGTTATCGTTCAGTACATCGAAGGAGACGCGGAACCGCAGCGGCAGCACCACCCCGAAGGTATCGGCGGTGGTATAGCAGGCGTTCATGACGCTCAGGTCCACCCCGAGTACTTCGGCATTGATGGGCCGCGCCAGCTCGATCCGGGGATTCGCTCCCGTGCTGCGGTCAGTATTCGTGAAGGCCCAGCGGTAGGTCACCTCATCGGGTTGCGGCCCAGCGGTGAAGTCGATCGTGAGCGAGTCGCACACCGTGCTGTCGATGGCGTAGCCGAACCGGATCACGGGGGGCATCAGCACCTCCAGCGTCTGGTAGCTGGTATCGGCGCACGGTCCGCCCGGGAAGGCCACCACCTGTTCGATGGTGTAGACGCCCGCCGCCTCGAAGGTGAACTGGGTGGTGTCGCGGTCATTGATCTGCTGGCCGGTCTCCAGCACCTTGAAGCTGACCGTAGCGGCGGCACTACGATTGACGACCCGCACCGGGTTCAGACCGGCATAGATCCCTCCATCCGGCCCGGTAGCACAACTGTCGGTAACGATCTCAAATCCGGCGGTCGGGATCTCCTCCACGGTTACCGTCAGGGTGTCTTCTCCACCACAGCGGGTCAGACTCGAAAAGGCGATCTCGTAGGTGCCGATGGCCAGTCCTTCGGAACGGAATACGTTGTCCGTCACCCCGGGGCCACTGTAGCTGCCGCGCTGAATGGCCGACAAGTCTACGCTGTCGCCCTCGCAGAGCCGGGGCTGGCGGCCGCGGTAGGTCTCCAGGCTGATCACGAAGAGCTCCAGGGGGTACCGGTACCCGCAGCTATCGGTCACGATCACGTCGGAGGTACCGTCGGCCACCGCCGGATCGAATATATTATTGGTTACCGCGGCTCCGGTGATGGTGCTTACCTGCTCCGCCGGGGAGATGTAATCCAGCAGATTAAAGGGGGCGTCGGTGGTACACAGCGTATCTACTTCGGAGAGGTCGATCTGAAGCTTCGAACCGTTACGGACCCGAACCGGAACGGTGATCGAGTAGGCCTCCCCACAGGCATCCTTACCCGACGCGGTGAGCAGGTGGTCGCCCACCTCGCTGAAGGTGACGAACGGGCAGGGGTCCGAATTATCGCTGAAATTGACCCCGCTCCGGTCCGCGGTCCAGCGGATGATCTCCGGCACGGGCGAGTAGGCCAGGTAAGTACAGAGGTCGAGTACGTAGCCCGTACAGGTCACGATCTCGTCGAGTGCCTGGATGTTCTGACCGCGCTGGGTCTCGATCTGGAAAGTTTCCGGCTCGGAGGAGCAGTTGGCGTTCCTGGCGATCACCTGAATGGTGCGGATGCCGGCCTGCTCGTTGCGGATGGTGATGACGGGATTGGCGATGGTGGGATCAGAAAAGCTCACCTCGGGGTCCACGCTGCTCCACTCGTAAAAGGTGGCGTGCGTCGCCTTCAGGTCAGGAAATACCTGTACCACGGTGTCGCACAGGGTGGTGGTATCGACGGTATACGACAGCTCGATCTTGGGCTTGGCCGTGACGAGGATCACCTTTTCGTAGTAGTACTTTTCGCAACCTTTATGGGGCGTCACTTCCAGTCTTACGACGTAGGTACCCGGCTCCGGAAAGACGTGCCCGGTGTACTTCTTCTCGGTGGCGCCCTCGATGAGCACGCCGTCGATGTACCACTGGTAGGCCTCGGCCAGCTTGTCGCTGCAGAGTTTGCCCTCGAAATTCACCTTGAGGGGTGGTTCGAGGCAATTCAGGTTGCTGTGCTTGATATCGACGATAGGATTGGGGACCACGCGAAAGTCGTAGGTGCCCTTCTGATTGTCCCCGCGCTCATCCACGCAGTCGGTCCGCGTGACGGTCAGTGCGCTGGCGTACTCGAAGTACAGCGCGCCGTCCGACGGCGGGGTCGGATCGCCGGGGGGAGATCCGCAGTCAAAGAGGAATTTTTTGGAGACCTCCACCGTGTTGACCACGTTGGTGTAGGTGGTATCGGAGCCATCCGGGAAGGCTACCTTATAGGTGCCCGGATCGCCGTTGTTATAGATCTTAAACTTGACGACCACGAATCCCGCGCTGTCGGCACAAAAAGTGCTCGTGGGGGGAAGCAGAAAGGGCTCATCCTGACCACAACTGGTCTGTGCCGAGAGGACGGAAACGAAAATACTCAGACTTACTAAAAGCAATAGCTTGGTAAAGTTCCTCATGCAAACCTGGTTACAGTCAACTCCACCGGTTCGCTACAAGAGAAGAAAGGGGATGTCTTCGCCGATGAGGACGGGACACTACACACCGCGCGGAAAGGACCGCTGAAGTGATTGGGATTTCTTTCGAGAGACGCTGGCGGAATCAACCAGAAAATTTAACACTGTGGGCCCTCGGGCCGCTACTACACATAAGCGGTTCCGCAGCCCGGCTTATTGCCCTCGCGTCTTCAATCTTTGGTGCACTTCGTCCCGGAGGCGGGAACGCGGGTTCCGGGGTAGCTCCCGGGGGGCTAGCGCAGCAGCGTCACGTCCCCCCGGAATGTCTGGGTCATCCCGTCCACGAATTCCACTTCCGCTACCCAGATATATACTCCGGGCTTTGCGGGCTGATCGCCCACATCGCCGTTCCATCCCACTCCACCACTCTGCCAGCCGCAGTCGCGGCATTCGTAGGCCACTGCGCCCCAGCGGGAGAGCACGCGCAGGGATCGCACCGAGCGGACCGTAGCCGGTTGCGCCTGCAGCACGAAGGTTTCATTGTTGCCGTCTCCGTTGGGGGAGAATACGTTCGGGGTGTAGATCCGGTCCGCATAATTCTGACGGATCGTTACCGCCAGGCTGTCGGTAGCCAGGCAGCCGTATATGTCGCTCACCTCCAGGGTATACATACCATTCTGTACCGGCGCCGCCTGGGTGGCCGGCCCCTCGGGATTATCCAGTGATTCGCCCTGCCATTTAATACTGGCCACTTCCCGGGATGG
>JBGTHX010000089.1:0-18225 GCA_041746055.1 Lewinella sp.
CCCCGCCCCTTGCGGATCACCTGGAAGGAATCGACGGTACTGGCGGAGGCCAGGTCGGCGCTGCCGGGGTCGGTAAACGATGCGGCGATGGTTTCGGCGAAGGCCCGCTCCTCGGCCGTGTAGTCGACCCCGCCGACTTCCTCCAGCTTGGCGTGCATCACCTCGCTGAGGGTCACATTGGGCAGCAGGTTGTAGGCGCCGTGGATAATCTCGTAGTCCATGGTGGTGCCGGTGCCCAGCGCGGCTCCCTCGGCGGCCTTCACGACGCGTTCGAAGTTATCGGCGGCGACGGCCATGTCGGGGTGGCGGACGTAGTAAAATACCTCGGCGAAATCGGGAATCACGTTCGGCGCCTCGCCCCCGCGGGTGATCACGTAGTGGGTACGGGATTCCATGGTCATGTGCTCGCGCATCATATTCACCATATAGTTCATGGCCTCGACGCCGTCGAGGGCCGAGCGGCCATTCTCCGGGGCGGAGGAGGCGTGGGCGGAGATGCCGCGGAAGCGGAATTTGGCCGACTTATTGGCCAGGGAGGAGGCCGCGTCGGCGGAGTTTCCGTCGGAGGGGTGCCAATGTATCACGGCGTCTACGTCGTCGAAGAGCCCGGCCCGCACCATGTACACCTTACCGGCGCCCCCTTCCTCGGCCGGGGTGCCGTAGAAGCGCAGGGTGCCGCCGCGGCGGATCCGGTGCCGAAGAGGTGGTGGCCGCAGGCGTGCCCGGCCCGGACATCGGTGCGTTCCTCGCGTTTGGGACTGTCGGTCTGGGTGATCCCCGGTAAGGCATCGAATTCCCCGAGGATGCCGATCACGGGGCCCTGACCCGTTGTAAAGGTGGCCGTGAAGGCCGTGGGGATCGCGGCCACGCCGGCCTCCACGGTGAAGCCCTCACCGGCCAGTAGGTCCTGTAAGAGCGCGGAGCTGTTCTCCTCCTGGTAGCCGACCTCGGCGAAGTTCCAGATCTGCTTGGCTACTCCGAAGTACGCATCTGCCCGTTCGTCGAGCTCGTGGAGCACTTTACTTTCCGGATCACTGAGTTGGGCGGAGAGGTTGAAGGAAACCAGTAGGGAGAGGAGTATGGCTGTTTTCATGGATGGGTTGATGAGTAGAAGGGACCCAAGTCCTACCAAGTTATTTTGAAATAGGGAAATGAAGGGTACGGTCAAAAAAATCGCCACTTTAAACATGCAGCGGGGGAGTGCACCTTAAATAAGTGAACCTCCCAAATATACCCATGAGAACGATTATTACCCTGCTGAGCCTGCTGGCCTTTACCACCTCCGTCGCCGCACAGGACGTACAGCCCGATTTTACTACCGATACCGAGTTGGAACCGGGCGATCAGCATATGCTCTTCAGCTTCCCGGACTATCTCTCGCAGCCCGACGGTATGGCGCTGGACCGGGCCGGTAACGTCTACGTCTCCAATCCCAATTTCAACAACGCCAACTATCCGGGCCTGATCCTGAAAATCACGCCCCAGTACGAGTGGAGCGTCTTCTACGCCAGCCCGGCCAGTGACGACACCAAAAAGGCCGGTCCGATGGGCATTTCCTTCGGCCCCGATGGCAACCTCTACATCGCCGACAACCAGTACTACAGCAGCACCGACTACGCCAGCCGCATCCTGCGCCTCAATATAAAGGAGGGTAAGCCCACCACGGTGGACGTAGTAGCCACCGGCCTCAAGCACCCCAACGCGGTACGCTGGCACCAGGGCGCCCTCTACGTCACCGATACGAAGTGGGAAGTGGAAGACTCCGCCAATACCAGCGGCATCTGGCGTTTTCCGCTGGCTGACCTATCAGACAGCATCCACGTGGAGCCCAGCATGAGCGCCGAGTACCTCATCGATACCCTCCACGCTATTCGGCAACCCAACGGCGTCGCTTTCGGGACCGACGGATTGGACTTCGACAGCGAGGGGAATATGTTCGTCGGGATGTTCAGTGACGGCCGCGTGTTCAAGTACGCCCTGGAGGAGGACGGCACCGTAGCCTCCCGCGACGTCTTCGTCGACTACGGTGAGATCCCCAGTTGCGATGGCATCTTCATCGACCGCAATACCGACAACCTCTACATCGCCGACTCCCAGGCCAACGCCCTGCGCGTCGTGACCCCCGACGGGGAGGTGCACACCCTGGCGGAAAACGGTGACACCGACGGGGCCGACGGCAAGATGGACCAGCCCTGCGAACCCCTGCTGGTGGGCGACAAACTCTTCGTCGCCAATTTCGACGCGCCGAACAAAAACTTCGTGAATACAGGTTTTGACGGTATCCACCACATGACCATCATCCAGGTGCCGGCAAAGTGGCTAACCAAGGCCGCCACCGGCAGGCGGTAGGTCAGTGACGCCTGGGACAAGCCGGCCTCTGCTTTTCCTATTCAGGACAGTCCGAACGTTCCAGGGCCATCTGCGCACTGAACTTGATTTGCCGGGGATCCGCAAAGGTGGTGCCTTCGTCGGTCATTGGTCCGTAGCCCTCCACGAGGCTTCCGTCGCGCAGCAGGAAGGCAACCTGCCGGCTGCTTTCCATGCCTTCAGACATAAAAAAGTAGTCACCCAGCAGGGTATCACCCCGTTGCTCGCCGAAGAAGGTGCCGGCGTTGCGGTCCTTTTCGCCGAGGGCATAGACCAGGGTGCCGGTCACGGGTCCCTTCACTTCCTCTAGGCGGAAGCTCACCGTATCGGTCGGCGAGGTGTATCCGTAGCAGCCGGCCACCAGGCCGTCCGGGGCCGTTTCCGGCCCCGCTCCGCAGCTGTACCACAGCGCGGCCAATAACATTACGGACAGATATCTCATCGTAGGGTATTTGCCAACCGTCAACCCCGCAGCCGGCGGATTGTGCACCGGACTATTCGGGCCAGCCGAAGTCCCATATCGGTTTCACTCCCCGCAGGTGCTCCAAAAAGTAGTTCCAGCGCACCTTGGTAAAGTAGCGGTTCGCCTGCCTCCGGCCACCTGGTAGAAATAGCTGCTCTCCAGCACCGGGTAGCGGCGGGTGGAATCGAAGCCGATGGGTTTCCAGATGGCGCCGTATAGCGGGGTGCGGCCGTCCTCCGCCAGGACGCTGAAGGTCTCGGGCGTTAGCCAGCCCTCGGGCACCACCAGCTCGGCCTGGTTGATTGCTGTGACCCGGTTGCCCGGGATGGTGAAGAAGGCCCGGGTGGAGGGGTGCATCGCCGGCCAGAGGTATTCGCCTTCAGGCGGAGCAGCAGCTGAAAGATCTTTTCGTAGGTGGCGTGGCCCTGCACGCTGGCGTCGGCCCAATACTTCCCGGGGGAGATGCCCATTCCCTCCGCCACCTCGAAGAGCAGCTATTCGTAAGCGACGTCCACCTGGTCGCGGAGGGTGCGGTACGCTGACGGTCCCTGGGCGGCCAGGTCGTCCCAGCGGGCTTCGATCATGAAGTTGCCGGTGTAGCCCTCCTCGCGCATGGCGCGGAGGTAGGGGGTGAAGTCCGTGCCGTGCACGCCGGGGGGCGTACGGCCTTCGGCCTCGGCCAGCTCGGAATAGCGGGCCCACTCCCCCACCCCGACGATGTCGGTGGCGGGCTGTCCGTCGACCAGCATGTGGTAGATGTCCACGCAGAGCCGGAAATTGGGGTGATTCACCGCCTTCACGACCGCCAGGGCCTCGGGCACGGAGGTGATGAAGTTGGCTTCGGTACTGTTGAGGTTTTCGAGCACCAGCAGCATATCGTACTTCGCGGCTACCTCCGATACTTTCCGGGCCATGTCCACGAACTGGGCCGTAGCCTGCACCCGGCTGAACCCATCCGGCACCCGGCGCGAGCCGCTACTGCCCCAGGTGATGAGGGTCATTCCCGCGCGCTGGGCGCGCTGCAGTACCGTGTCTACGTAGGCCAGCACGGCCTCCTCGCGGATCTCCGGACCGACCACCTTGAGGTCGCCGGGGATGAAAATGTTACAGCCGTACACGGGCGTGGCGGAGCTCTGGATACGCGGCAGCAGGGCCTCGAACTGCTCATCCGATACGTTGCGCGGAGAGAGGATCTTCGGGGTGGTTTCCAGAAGATACGCGAAGCGGAGGTCGTGCAGGAGGCCGGCATTTTCCAGGTCGCTGACGACGCCGATGGCGGGAACCGATGATTGGGCGCCGGCCGGGAGGGTGGACAGGCCGAGCATAACGATGAGAAGGACTTTAAGCATAGGCTTAATGTAAGGATTTGGGTGGAAAGCGATCCGCAATTAGCTGCCGGATACCTTTTTCCGGATCGTCGTTGGACGCCGTTCTGCCTACCGTGTAACACTGGCGAACGATTCCCGAAGGAAAGAATGTAGCCTTGATCAGCGTCAGGTCGAGCGGTGGCTCTCCCTCGGGAAAAACGGGCCGCCCCTCTCCCGGCGCTACCGGCACCACGAGCATTCGGATGTCGTCCACAAGCCCCGCCCGCAACAGATCGTGCGTCAGCCACAGGCTGCCCCAGATAATAATATCTCCTCCCAACTGCTGTTTCAGGTCGCGCACCGATTCCACGCCTTTCCCCGGCTATGGTACACGGCCGCATTGTGGATCACCGTGTCGAAGGTACAGGTCTGGTTGGCGGCTTCCGCCAGCCCCCGGGAGGCTTCCCACTTCCTGCCCGTCGGTCGAGCCGGTGGTAAAGATTCGTGACATGGTCCGCTTGCTCGGGTGACGCTACTTCAGTTCGATGGTTTTTCCGGTTCGCGCACTGCGTACCGCGGCGTCTAGAATATCCACCACCGTCATATTGTTCTCCAGGGCCGACAGATCGGTGGGCGCCACGCTCACCGTCCCCCGCACCACGGCGGCCAGGTAGGCGAAGGCATTGTCGTAGGGCGCGGGGCGGTCAGGCAGTGTCATTTGCTCCTCGCTGAAGCCATCGTAGCCCTCCGGCAGGCGCACCCGCAGGTCGTGGCCGTTGTCGGCGTACACCACGGCGTCCAGGCCGTAGATTTCCAGGTCCTTGCGGCCGATGGTCCAGTTCCAGGACGGCTGGAGCAGCGCTACGGATTCCGGGTAGGTCAGGATGATGATGGCTTCGTCGTCTACTTTCGGGTTATTGCCCGGCTGTAGTTGCTGGGTGACGGCGGTTACGGTCAGCGGCCTGCGGCCCTCCATCAGCCAGGTCATGAGGTTGGCGCCGTAGCAGCCGAAGTCGATGATGGCGCCGCCCCCGTTCTGCACCGGATCGGTGAGCCATTCCAGAAACTCCGGATCCACCCCGATCTTTTTCGGGCCCCGATGGCCGTCGCGGACCACCACCTTGCGCAGTTCGCCCACCGTACCGTCGTGGACCAGCTCGTAGGCCCGGTGATTGGTGGGGTACCAGGTAGTTTCGTAGTTGGTCAGGAGGTGGATGCCGTGCCGCTCCACCAGCGATTGCATCCGCCGGGCGTGCTCGGGATTCACCGCCAGCGGCTTTTCCACCATGACGTGAATACCGCGCGGCGCACAGGCCTCCACTACGGCAAGGTGCTCGAATATGCTGCCGAAGGCGGTCACGGCCTCGGGTTTGCGGGCGTCGAGCATGGCGTCCAGCGTCGGATATACGATGTCGGATGAAAATCCGTACTGTTCCCGGTAGCGCTCCACCAGGGTATCGTTGTCCTCCACGATCCCTACGATCTCGATATCGCCCCGGGCCAGGCTGCCGAATATGCCGTGTACGTGGGTGTGGGTCAGTCCGGCCACCCCGACCCGTAGGGGGGTGGATTGCGCGGCCAGGCCGATGCCCGCCAGCAAACAGATGGTAAAGAGTAGGCTACGCATGATCCATTGGTTTATTCGGTTTACTCGGCTTAAGGTAAGGGAGGCGCCCGGATAGGTAACCCTATCCCGGGTAAAGTCGAAATGCCGGGGGTGTAACTTGTGCCAAAGCTTACCGGTATGCAACTTCGTTTCCTGCTCCTACTATTCCTCCCGTTGGGCCTTTTCGCCCAGGCGTCGGCCGGACGGGTGATCGTGGATTCCCTCTCTTCCGCACGACTCGCCAACGAATTCGGGGAGCCTACCACCCGCGCGCTGTCCGTCTACCTCCCGCCGGGCTACGACGCGGATACGAGCGTGCACTACCCCGTCATCTACTACCTCCATGGCTTCCTCAACGACCACACCCTCACCCCCGAGATGGTGGACGTGCTCGATTACGCCGTCGAGGTAGAGAAAATCCCGCCCTTCATCCTGGCCGTATCCGATAATCGCACCCGCATCGACGGCAGTTTCTACAGCAACTCCGCCTTCGGCAACTGGGAGGACTTCCTGGCCTACGACCTGGTAGAATACATGGACAGCCACTACCGCACCCTCCCGGATCGCCTCAGCCGCGGCATTACCGGCCACAGCATGGGCGGTTACGGCGCCATCAAGCTCGCCATGCGGCACCCGGACATCTTCAGCAGCGTGTACGGAATGAGTCCCGGTGCCCTGGCCATCGTCGGCGAATACGGCCCCAACAGTACTACCTACCGGGAACTGGCCGCGATCCCGGACATGGACGCCCTCATGCAGAGCTACTTTCCCAAAGTCATTGTCGCATTCGGTCGCGCCTGGTCGCCAAACCCGGATAAGCCCCCCTATTTCGTCGACTTGCCCTTCGAGTACGTCAACGACAGCCTCGTTACCCACCCCGAGGTGCTGCAGCAGTGGTACGCCGAAATGCCGGCCCACATGATCGAGGATTACCTCGACAACCTCCACGCCCTCACCGCCATCAAATTCGACTGGGGCCGTAACGCGGGCTCCCGCTTCACCCGGCAGTGCGAGCTGTTCAGCCAGCGGCTGGAGAACGCCGGAGTGACCCACTACGCGGAAGAATACATCGGTACCCACACCAGCGACATCTTTACCCGCCACGGCCGCGTAGCCACGGATATGCTGCCGTTCTTCGCCGATTACCTGCACTTCTCCCACCACTAGGACGCTCCCTCCTCTACCCCCAGGACCACGGGGCGCAACCAGCGCACGAAGGGGGAGGGAGAGCGGGTGGTCTCCTGTCCGATCTGGGATTGCAGGAGTGGAAAGGTTTCGGTCATGACCGGCGGGTTGACGGCGGCGTGGTGAGCGTTATCGTGTAATCGAGAAGCTCCCCACGTGCCACAGGATCCCCGAGGGATCGTGCAGAAAGAACTCCCGCCCCCAGTCCTCCACCCGGACCGCCGAAATCCGGGCGGTCGGGAAGCGGGCGGGCAGGTCCAGTCTTAACCAGGCTTCCCGCGTATGCTCGGGATTCTCGACCTCCAGGAAGACCATGGTATTATCCACCCAGTCCTCCACGTAGGCATCTTGCAGGTAGAATCCTACCTCGTCACCGATGCGGAACAGCGTCATTTTCGGACCTACCTGCGTACCCGTGAAACCCAGCGTCCGGTAGAAATCCAGGCTCTCTGAGTAGTCGCGGGCTCCGATGAAGGGCCTGATCGACCGACTGTCGGTCGGCCTGATCATTTGAAGCCGAGCTCCTTCAGACCTTCGTGGCTGATCACGATGGCCTCCATGGGGGTCTCATCGAAGGTCATGTCCTGCTCTACCAGGTAGAATTCCATACCGGATTTCTCCTTGGCGGCCAGAATGCGGGCGAAATCGATCGAGCCGGTGCCCACGGGAGCGAAGCGGCCCTCGCTGTCCATATCCTTCACGTGCCAGGCCTTGAAGCGGCCGGGGTATTTGTTAAAGTACTCGACCGGGTCGGCACCGGCCTTGGTCACCCAGTAAAGGTCCATCTGGAAGTTCAGGTGGTCGGGGTTGCTGTGCTCGATGAAGTAATCCATCGGCACGATGCCTTCGGCGTTCTCCTTGTACTCGAAGTCGTGGTTGTGGTACAGCGCCTTCATGCCCTGGGCGTTGGCCTTGGCGGCGATCTCGTTGATGATGTCCGAGGCTTCGGCTACGGTGCCCTTCATGCCCAGCGTGCGGGTGGCGGGGTCAAAGGTGAACAGGCCTTCCGGGGGTACGGGGATCACCACGTACTGAAAACCGGCTTCCTTAGCCGCGGCGATCTGCTGGTTGGCATCCTCGCGGGTCATCCCCTGGTGGCTGCTCATGGGCTTGAGGCCCACCTTCGCCAGGGCGTTCTTGAATTCAGTGGGCGTCATGCCGTAGAATTTGCCGTCCGCGTAGCCGGCGGCTTCCACGTAAGCGTAGCCGTCGTCGGCTACCTGCTGCAGTACCGCCATAGGATCCTTACCCAGGGTATCGCGCAGGGTATAGAGGGCCAGTCCCCCGAACTGATCTCCCCCGGCGGCCGTCCCGCTCATGCCACTGCCCTCGGTGGCGGAATCGTTATCGGAAGTCCCCTGGTTGCGGCCGCAGGAGGCGACGGCAAGGACCAGAAGTAGATAGAAGAGGGAGGACAGCGTTCGGTACATGGTGCTAAATTTAGCTCAAGGATAGCCTATATGTAGGTACTTATGACATATGGTGATGGGAATTTCGCACCGATAGCCTAAAAGTTCAGGATCGCGCGCTCCCCCCGCGCCAGAGTGAGCGTTTCTTCTTCCCCCCCGTACACCACGGTGGTCGTGCCCCCTTCCCGGGCCAGTACCTCGGCGCGGACCGCCCGGCCATCCGCCCATTCGAGCGACACTTCGAATCCGCCCCGGGCACCCACGCCCCGTACGGCCCCTTCGTCCCACGCCGCAGGCAGGGCCGGCAGCAGGTAGATGCGGTCGGCGGTCGACTGGACCAGCATCTCGAGCACGGCGGCCGCCCCGCCGAAGTTGCCGTCGATCTGGTAGGGCGGGTGGGCATCCAGAAGATTAGGGTAGGTTCCTCCGTGGGACGCACCGACCGGCGGCACGTAGCGCAGCAGCGTCCGGTACATCCGGTAGGCGTGGTCGCCGTCGCCCAGCCGGGCCCAGAGATTGATGCGCCAGCCCTTGGACCAACCGGTGGTCTCATCCCCCTTGATGTCCAGGGTCACCCGGGCGGCGTCGGCCAGTTCCGGTGTGAGGCGCGGCGAAATATGGTGCCCCGGGTGGAGACCGAAGAGGTGGGTCTGGTGACGGTGTTGCGGATCCTGGTCCGCCCAGTCGTAGTACCACTCCTGCAGGTTCCCCCGCTTGCCTACGCGGTAGGGATGCAGCGCTTCCCGGGTCTCCCGCACCCGCGCGGTCAGGGTATCACGCAGTCCAAGTGTTTCTGCCGCCCCCAGGTAATCGTCAAAGAGCTCCCGGATCATGGCCAGGTCGGCCGTGGCCCCGTAGAGCGTGGCTCCCGTGTATCCGTCCGGGGTGATGTAGAGGGCCTCCGGGGAGGTACCCGGGGAGGTGATCCAGTGCCCGGCCGTATCGCGTACCATCCAGTCGAGGGCGAACCGCACCGCGCCGGTCAGCAGGGGGAGGGCCTCGGTGGCCAGGTAGGCGGAGTCTTGGGTGAACAGGAAGTGCTCCCACAGGTGAGTGGCCAGCCAGGGACCGCCCATATTCCAGTTGGCCCAGTTGGGATCGCCTCCCCCGTAGTCCCCGACCGGGTTACTCATGGCCCAGATGTCGGAATTGTGCGCGGCGGTCCAGCCCCGGGTGCCGTAATAGTGGCGGGCCGTGGCTTCTCCCGTCTCGGCCACCCGCCCGATGAAGGTGAGCAGCGGCCGGTGCAGGTCACTCAGGTTACCGGGGCCGGCCAGCCAGTAATTCTCCTCGGCATTGATATTGAGCGTGTAGTTGCTGCTCCAGGGCGGCCGCAGGTGGGGGTTCCAGAGTCCCTGCAGATTGGCCGGCACCCCATTCGTGCGGGAACTCGAGATCAGCAGGTAGCGCCCGAAGTTGACGTACAGCTCTTCCAGCGCCCGGTCCTCCTCCCCCGCCGCGTAGCGCCTGAGCCGCTCGTCGGTCGGCAGGTCGGGCGTGAAGGTATCTCCCAGGTCCAGCGAGAGGCGGTCGTAGAACCCCGTGTAATCCACCACGTGCCGCCGCCGCAGTTCCTCATAGGTAAGATTTGCGGCAGCTTCCAGTCCGGTAGCCGCCAGCGCGCGGTCGTCGCGGCCGTCGGTGGCGGGGTCCCGGTCGAAGCCGTTGAAGCTGGTCGCGATGGAGACCAGGATCTCTACGGTATCGGCGTGGCTGAATTCCAACACGGTATCGCGGCCGGCGACCGTACCGCCCTGCTGCCGGATCCGCGCCAGGGAGGTGAAGCGGGTACCCCGCTCCGGATCGAAGCGTACGGGGTCCGGCACGTCCCCCCGGTAGTTGGGTTCCGTGTGGTAGGGGGCGTAGCCGTGTACTTCCAGTTGGTTACCGGCCGTGGTGGTGCGGTACCTGAGTTGGCTCCCGAAGCGCAGTCCCCCGGAAAGCCCGTCCGGACTATCGGTCGATACGCGGATCACCAGTAGGCTGTCGGGGTGAGACACGAAGTACTCGCGCCGGTACCGGCTCCCGTCAACGGTATAGGTGACGGTGGAGGTGGCCGTCGCCAGGTCCAGGGTGCGGGAGTAGTCGGCGGCGGGGCCCGCGGGTGCCAGGTCGATGAACAGGGTGCCCAGGGGGGCGTAGGATTCGGAGAACTTACCCTGTAACTTCCGCTGCAGCGAATCGGCGGCGCGGTAATCGTCCCGGGACAGAGCCGCCCGGATGGCCGGTAACGCCTCGTGGGCCCGGGGGTTGTCGCTGGTGTCCACCGGCTCGCCCGACCACAGCGTGATGTCGTTGAGGTAGATCGTATCCGTACCGGGGCCCCCGAACACCGAAGCACCGATCCGGCCATTCCCCAGTACCAGGCTTTCCTCGAAATAACGGGCGGGACGGTCGTACCGCAGGGCATTGTCCGGCGCGGGATCCGACTGTCCGCAGAGCGGAGCGGCCATCAGAAAAAGCAAACAGGAAAATATTCGGTACATGCCGCCGGAAGTCTGGTTCGGAGCAAAGTACCGCATTTCACACATCCCCCGTTCCGCTCACCCTTCTACTATACGCCCGGCCGGACGGGAGCCGGTGGGCTGCCCTATGTAGTGAGGTAGCGACCGCCTTCATCCAACGGTCGGGGGCTTCCCTGCTCATATTCAATTTGGGTCTAGGCATATGCGGCACATTCAGTACGGTGCACCCGCATCCCTCATTAAAAGGATTACACAGGTAGCATCGCTCCTTCTCCCCGGGCGCAGCCCGATCCACGGTCCCCTTACCCTCCAAATCCATAAGCAGCCTCCCCTGTAAATTGCACACCAAATTCCCGGCCCATGTCCCCCAAATCCACCTTCGAGCACTTCCGCAAAAGCATGCTCCTCCACACCGACGACTGGCAGGAACTGCTCGCAGACGACGTCACCCTTACCGGACCGCTCTCCAAGGCTACCGGCAAGGAAGACTTCATCGCCGTCAATACCCCCTATTTTACCTCGATCCGGTCCAGTAAGCTACACGATTCCGTGGTCGACGGCCACCGCGTGATCACCCGCATCACCACTACCGTAGGCGCACCCGGTAGCCAGGAGATCCCCCTGGAAATCTGCGAATGGTACACCATTCACGACGGCAAGGTCACCGACCTCACGGTCTACTTCGATACCGCCGCCTTCCGGCAGGCGATCGTCGACGAGCGACCCGGCCACTAGTACAGCCGGCCGAAGGCCTTCATCCAGGCCTCGGCCATCAGGTAACTGCCCGCCAGGGACGGATGGACGCCATCGCCGCTCCAGTGTTCGGCGGGGGCCTCTTCGAGGGCCTCGTCGAATACGTGCTGGAGGGGCACCCAGGCCGTATCGAACTCCTGCGAGATCTCCCGGGCCGCCTCGCGGTAGGCGGGAAACTCATTGGACCAGCGGGCATCCTGTACCGATTTGCCGCCCTGGACGATGAAGGGCTCCAGCAGGATGAACTTGACGTCGGGAAGGGCTTCGCGGGTGCGCTGCAGGAGTTTGCGGTAATCGGTACGGTACACGTCCACGGTGCCGTCGTACTGTCCGTTCAGCATATGCCAGAAGTCATTCACTCCGATGAGGATGCTGACCACGTCGGGCTTCAGCGTGAGCGCATCCTCCTCCCAGCGGTCGGAAAGCTGGAAGACCTTATTGCCGCTGATGCCGCGGTTGTAGTACTTCAGGTCCACCTTCGGGTACTCGGCCAGCAGCATCGCCGCAGTGAGCAGGGAATAGCCCACGCCCATCTTGCCGGAATCGTTGGCCTCGGTGCTGCTGCGGTCGCGGCCGGCGTCGGTGATGGAGTCACCCTGGAACAGAACGGTCAGTTGGCCGGGTACTTTGGCGGGGGTCAGGTCTGGGGCGGTGAGCGTACGGCTGCCGGCCAGTACGGCGGGGAGCAGGGCGGAGTTGCGGAGGAAGGTTCTTCTGTCTAGTGGCATGATCGTCGGTAGTGGTTGAGGAAGTAAAATAGGTACTGGCCCAGGAATGGCCGGCAATCCGGCCGCTGCCCCCGGCCTTTTTGCGGTTCTCCCGCACCTGCGCGCCGCCGCCCCGTTCCAGAGATGCCCCAAACCATACCAGATGCCCCGCTTTCCGCGCTTCCTTCCCCTCCTTTTTTTGCTCTCCTGCACCACCTACCAGCCCGATGGCACCTTCGATCCGGCAATGGATCCCAACCAGCTGAGCGAGGACTTCCTCGAGGGCCTCAAGGCCGGACGCGACGTATCCGGCATCGTGGAACAGCTGGCCGACTACAAGCCGGGCAACCTGGCCGCCGCCCTGGATACGCGGGATGAAAAGCTCGCCTTCTGGGTCAATGTATATAATGGTATGGTGCAGTACCTGCTCACGGAGAGCCCGAACCTCTACGACGACCGCGGTGACTTCTTCGGCACGCCCCGCTTTACCGTGGCCGGCCAGGAGCTGAGCCCGAATGAGATGGAGCACGGCATCATCCGCGGCGGAGAGAACCGGCTCGGCCTGGGCTTCATCCCGCAGCTGTTCCCGAGCACCTTCGAGCGCACCTTCCGCATCAAGGGGGGGGACTCCCGCGTGCACTTCGCCCTCAACTGCGGGGCCAGCGACTGTCCGCCCGTAGCCATCTATTCTCCCGCCACCTTCGACGAGCAGATCGACGCGAGCGTCCGCGCCTACCTGGCTGACCACTCCGAGATAGCGGAGCGCGACGGCGACCGGGTGCTCGTCACATCCCCCCTCTTTCAGTGGTTCAAGGGCGACTTCCGCGACCACGACGGCGTCGACGATTTCCTGGTTGACTACGGCGTGCTGACCGGGGACAACAAGAACATCAAGCGGGAATACGAGGATTACGACTGGACCCTCGAGACCGGTATCTGGGCTAAGTAGGAGGATCGGGACGGGTGCGCGGGTGCCGGGGCTCAACTTCCGGCGGGGTAACTGTAATATTTACACTAAGTAAGCTACCTTTGAACAATACGAAGGGCTAACCTTTATCTTGTTTTGGTCCCTTCGCGGACTATGCACCTGCGTCCCCGCCCTAAAATACCCGCGAAAGGCGCAGCCTACTGAAAAAATCACCCCTACCTATGGCAAAGATTGCAATTAACGGCTTCGGTCGCATCGGACGTATCACCCTGCGCAGCCTCCTCGAGAAGGGGCTCGACGTAGTGGCCATCAACGACCTCACCGACAACGCCACCCTGGCCCACCTCTTCAAGTACGACAGCGTACAGGGTAACTACCCCGGCGAAGTAACCTCCGACGACGAGTACATCTACATCGACGGCAAGAAGATCGATGCCCTCAGCCAGCCCGATCCGAGCAAACTGCCCTGGGGCGACATGGACGTGGACGTGGTCCTTGAGTGTACCGGACGCTTCGTCGCGCGCGCTAAGGCCGACCTGCACATCCAGGCCGGAGCTAAGAAGGTGCTGATCTCCGCTCCCGCCACGGGAGACGTAGCAACGGTTGTTCTCGGCGTCAACGACGACATAATTAAGCCGGAAATCACGGTCTACAGCAACGCCAGCTGTACCACCAACTGTCTTGCCCCAATGGTGAAAGTACTCGACGACGCCTTCGGCGTGGAGAAAGGCTTCATCACCACCGTGCACGCCTACACCGCCGACCAGAACCTGCAGGACGGCCCCCACAAGGACTTGCGCCGCGCCCGCGCCGCCGCCCTTAACATCGTGCCCACCACCACCGGTGCCGCCAAGGCCGTCGGTCTGGTACTCCCCCACCTCAACGGCAAACTCGACGGCGGCGCCATGCGCGTACCCGTCCCGACCGGCTCCCTCACCGACCTTACCGCGATCGTGAAGCGTGACGTCACCCTCGAGGAAGTGGACAACGCCTTCAAGGCCGCCGCGGAAAGCGGACCGCTCAAGGGCATCCTCGCCTACGTCGACGCTCCCTACGTGAGCAGCGACATCGTGGGCAGCAAGTACAGCAGCCTCTACGACAAAGACCAGACCATCGTGTCCGGCAGCCTCGTCAAGGTGGTCGCGTGGTACGACAACGAAGCCGGCTACAGCGCCCGCCTCGCCGACCTCTGCGAACGCATCGCGAGCCTGTAACCTCCAAACGTACGGGGCGCACCTTTCCGGTGCGCCCCTTTTTTTGCGTATTCCTAAGCTATACCTCCATGAATCTCAAGGATCTCGACCTCGCCAACATGACCGTACTCGTACGCGTAGACTTCAACGTGCCCATCGACGATGCCGGGCGGGTTACCGATGCTACCCGGATCGAGAAGGCCGCCCCCACCATCAAATACCTGCTCGAGCAGAACGCCGCCGTGGTCCTGATGTCACACCTGGGCCGGCCACAGCAGGAAAAGCGGGCCGACGGCAGCATCGACCGGGAGAAATTCACCCTTCGCCCCGTGGTCTCCACGCTTGAGGACCATATCGGCCGTTCGGTCCGCTTCGTGGAGGACACCACCGGTGCGGAGGCAAAAGCCGCCGTAGCCAAACTCCAGCCCGGAGAGGTACTTCTTCTGGAGAACACCCGCTTCTATCCCGGTGAGGAGAAGGGCAACCAGGAGCTGGCAAAATCCCTCTCGGAATTGGGGGATGTGTACGTCAACGACGCCTTCGGGGCCGCCCACCGCGAGCACGCCTCCACCGCGACGGTGGCTAAATTCTATCCCGCCAACAAGAAGAGCTTCGGCTTCCTCATGGGCGCGGAACTGGAGGGCGCCGACCGGCTGCTCAACAATCCGGCCCACCCCGTCACCGCCATCGTAGGCGGTGCGAAGGTCAGCGACAAGATCCTGCTGCTGGAAAAGTTGCTCGACTTCGCCGACAACATCATCATCGGCGGAGCCATGGCCTACACCTTTAGCCTGGCGCAGGGCGGCAGCGTAGGCCAGTCGCTGGTCGAACGCAACAAAACCGATAACGCCCTGGACCTCCTGGCGAAGGCGGAATCGAAGGGCACCAAGATCTACCTGCCGGTGGATACCGTAGTGGGCCGCGACTTCAGCAACGACACGGAATCGAAAATCGTCGCCGCCGGCGAGATCGGTGACGACTGGCAGGGCCTGGACATCGGCCCCGACTCGGTCAGGCAGTTCTCGGACGTGATCGCTGAGAGCAAATCGATCCTCTGGAACGGCCCGATGGGGGTCTTTGAGATGGAGCGCTTCGCCAAGGGCACTAACGCGATCGCCGAGGCGGTGGCCCGGGCCACAAGCCACCATGGCGCCTACAGCCTGATCGGCGGCGGAGACTCGGTATCGGCCATCAACCAGGCGGGCCTGGCCGACCAGGTCAGTTTCGTGTCCACCGGAGGGGGAGCCATGCTCGAACTGCTGGAGGGCAAGGAATTACCCGGCATCAAGGCGATCAACGCCTAACTCAGATACTTTTCGGCTTCCGGGGCGTTTGCCTGGTATGGAAGTTGAGATCCTGAGGGGGGAAAAGACCCGGAGTACGGGGATTCCGCTGCGCTTTCGGGACGCACCGGACGATCAGTCGTCGGTCGATTCCCTCGGTATGCCCTACCGCAGCGTTCTCTGCTTCGATCCCCTGATCCGTGAAGTAGAGGCCGTGCGGTCCGCCGGGGACGCGGGCATCCGCTTCCTGGCCGACGAGATCCTGCGGCGGATGGAGGAAGCTCCGGAACTGCGGGAAGCAATCCCGGATACCCGGGTATTGGACCCCCACCAGGACCTGATCGAACTCCTGATGGCCTTCCTGGTATCTCCGGTCGATCGTACGACCCGGCTGATGAAGGTATCGCGGCCCTTTCATTTCGAGCCCCTCTTCGTGAGCAAGCGACTCCGGGAACTCGTAGGGCAAAAGGACGTGTGCTACACCTTTGGCGATCGGCGCGACGAAGTCCTGCGTAAGCACCTGATCGCGGTCGGTTCCACTATCCTGCAACAGTGCTACGGCGTGGAGGTGGAAATCGATGCGCAGGCCATGCTTACCGTACCGGACCGGACCACCGGCCTCACCCGCTTTTATAAGCCCCTGATCAACGACAGCTATACGCGGGTGGTGGTCATCGGCGACCTGCCCGACCTGAACCAGGCAGATATCCGCAGTCTGCTGAACAACCTGCACGATACGGAGCGGTGGCTGCGGCTACTGCCGGCGGATAAATTTGAATTCCACGGCTTTCAGCTGGCGCAACTTCAGGAAGTGACGGAGGAAGAAAGCCTGAGTCGGCTCAAGCACCGCCTCATCAGCCGCGACGCCGTGCTCGACGTGGAGCGGGTAAAGGAGCTGGCCAATCTGGTGCGCATTCACTTCCGCCGCCCCCAATTGCAGCTCGGCCTCACCGCCGTCGACTACCCCACCGAGCGGGCCATCGACCACGAGTACCGCATCCGGTATAACCTGCTCTCCGACGAAGTGGACCGGCTCACGGACCGCAATTACGCCGGTAGTATTTACGACCAGGTGTTCAAGAGCGGGGAAATGATGGTGGTGCAGGACCTTCGGGAACTGCCGTCCACCACCGTACTCGAAGACCGGCTGATCGATCTCGGCTACCGCAGTATGCTGCTGGCACCCCTGCTGAGCCAGGAGAAGCACGTGATCGGGCTGGTGGAACTCGCCAGTCCGGTACCCTATGCCCTCAACGCCTTCATGGAGCAGAAATTCGAGGAGATCCGCGGCTTATTCCGCACCGCCGTCGAACGCAGCCGGGAGTACATCAACAACCTGATCGAGGTGATCATGCGCGAGCAGTTCACCAGTCTGCATCCCACCGTGGAATGGCGTTTCACCGAGGCGGCTTTCAATCTACTGAAGCGCAAGGAGGAGGGCCTGTCGCAGGTCACCGAGGAGATCCGCTTCAAGAAAGTCTATCCTTTATATGGACAGGCTGATATCGTTGGCAGCAGCAACCTGCGCAACGCCGCCATCTACCAGGACCTTATCGACAACCTGCGCGCGGGGCGGCTGGTCCTGGCGCGGGCGCTGGAACTGGTGGATTTTACGATTGTAGACCAGGTGATCCTGACGCTGGACCGCCACCTGGCGGTGACGATGGACGAGTTTGACAACGGCCACGAGGTCCGCATGGGCGATTTCATCATTCGCCACCTGACGCCGCTGGTGCGGCAGGTCGCCGACCAGATGCCGGAGCTGGCCGAACTGTACCAGCAGTACGAACGGCAGCTCAACCCGGAGCTGGGCCTCTTCTTCCGGGTACGCCGCGATTACGAGCAGAGCGTCAATACCCTCAACCGGATGATCAGCGACTTCCTCACCGAGCGCGACCTGGCCGCCCAAAAGGTGCTGCCCCACTACTTTGAAAAGTACAAGACGGACGGAGTGGAGTACGAGATCTACGCCGGACAGAGCCTGCTAAAGCACCACACCTTTTCCCGCATCCATCTGAAGAATCTTCGCCTGAGCCAGCTGGTGGACCTGTGCCAGCTGACGCGGAAAGTGGCGGCGCTGAGTGAAGAATTGCCCCTGCCCCTGCGCACGGCCCAGTTGGTCTTTGCCTATACCTCCCCGCTGAACATCCGGTTCCGGATGGATGAAAAGCGATTTGATGTGGACGGCGACTACAACGTCCGCTACGAGATCCTAAAGAAGCGTATCGATAAGGCCACCATCCGCCAGGGCGCGGAACGCCTTACCCAACCAGGCATGGTGAGCATCGTGTACCTCCAGGACCGGGACCAGGAGGAGTACGAGGAATACCTCCGAAGTCGAATCCATCGCCCCCTGGACGGCTCGCCCGCTCCAACCGGAGCCGGGGTTGGATTGGTCTTTGACTACGCCGAAGAAGGACGGGTCAGAACGTACGAGGTTCGTCGTTCATGGCGGGCGCGTGGGCGCTCAGTCGCCGAGTCCCTGATCGTTGAGCAGGACGGTGAACTGGTCGTAGATGTGCCCCGCGATGAATGGCATTTTTTCTTGGAGGAGCTAAT
>JBGTHX010000090.1:0-2850 GCA_041746055.1 Lewinella sp.
GAAGCTCGGCGACGGCCAGGAAATGATCGTGCGCCTCAGTAAGCTGATCGGCATCTTCCAGGACGAGCGCCTCGACTTCGGCGGCAACCGCGCCGGCGGCGACGACCTCCTCGGCGACGCCTACGAATACCTGATGCGCAACTTCGCCACCCAGAGCGGCAAGAGCAAGGGCCAGTTCTACACCCCCGCCGAGGTCAGCCGCATCATGTCCGCCGTACTCGGTGTGGAGCGCGCCGACCGGCGTAGTTACACGGTATACGATCCTACTTGCGGCTCGGGATCACTATTGCTGAAGGTAGCCGACGCCAGTCCGAAAGGGCTCACCATCTACGGACAGGAGCGCGACATCAGCACCCGCGGCCTCGCCGTCATGAACATGTGGCTCCACGGCTACCCGGAGGCGGAACTGAAGCAGGGCAACACCCTCTCCGACCCGAAATTCATTGAGTATCACGGTTCTACAAAAGGTTTGCCCTTTGGACAGCTACTTGTAAATGGCTTAAGGCAAGACAAGCCATCGTTGAAACGCTTCGATTTCGTCGTCGCCAACCCGCCCTTCAGCGACAAGGCCTGGAGCAGCGGCATCACCCCCGAGAACGACCCCTACGAGCGCTTCCGCCACTTCGGCAGCCCGCCCGTGCGCAACGGCGACTACGCCTTTCTCCTCCACGTCGTCGCCAGCCTCAAGACGGGCGGCACGGCGGCCATCATCCTGCCCCACGGCGTCCTCTTCCGGGGCAACGCCGAGGCGGAGATCCGGCGCAAGCTGCTCGAGGACGGACTCATCCAGGGCATCATCGGACTACCCGCCAACCTCTTCTACGGCACGGGCATTCCGGCGTGCATCATCATCTTGCATAAGCCTCTGGAAGCACCTGACGCAGCGGGCAGCGTCGACGGGGGAAGGGGCCCCCGTCGTAAGCCAGGTGCCGTGTTCCTCCTGGACGCCAGCAAGGACTACCGCAAGGACGGCCCCAAGAACCGCCTGCGCGAGCGCGACATCCACCGCATCGTCGATGTCTTCAACGCCCGCCGCGAAGTGCCCGGCTTCAGCCGCAGCGTTCCCCTGGAGGAGATCGCCGGCAACGACTACAACCTCAACCTGCCCCGCTACATCGAAAACCTCGACGGCGCCGACAAGCAGGACCTCGAAGCCCACCTGCGCGGCGGCATCCCCGTCACCGACGTGGACGCCCTGAATGAGTACTGGAAGCACCTGCCCGGACTGCGGCAGAGCCTGTTTACCCCACTCCGCGAAAATTACCTTTCACCCGCGCTACGCCGCCCGGAAATTGAAGAGCACGAAGAATTCCAGCGGCTGCGGAAGGACCTGTCGCGCACCTTCAGCGACTTCTGGCGGGAGAGTGCCGCCTGGCTGCTGGAGCTCGGAGCGGACACCAAGCCCGCGGCCGTCATCGACCGCCTCAGCGAACGGCTGCTGGGGTTGTACCGCGCCATGCCCCTGGTGAATGCCTATGCCGTGTACCAGCACCTGATGGACTACTGGGACGAGACAATGCAGGATGATGTCTACACCGTCGTCGCCTCCGGCTGGCGCGCCGAACTGCAACCCGAAATGACCGGCAAGGGCGACAGCCGGAAGGTGCGCAAGGGCTACTTCGTGTGTGAGCTGCTGCCCACCGGGGTGGTGAGCGACCGCTACTTCCGGGAAGAGCAGCAGCGCCTGACCGACCTCGAGAACCGTAAGGCCGACGCGGAGTCCGCCCTGGCCGAACTGGAGGAGGAAGAGGGCGGCGAGGACGGCCAGCTCAGCGAGGTGACCAACGAGAAGGGGAACGTCACGAAGGGGGAGATTAAGGCCCGCCTGAAGGCCCTGAAGGGCAGCCGCGACGCGGAGGACGTCGCCGAACGCAAGCTGCTGGAGCGTTACCTGCAATTGGACGATGAGCGCCTCACCACCAACCGCGACCTCAAGGCGCTGGAGAAGAAGTTGCGCCTACAGGTCTACAAGAAGTACGAGGATCTGGACGAGGCTACCGTCCGCGAGCTGGTCCTCGGCCACAAGTGGTACCAGGACCTGAGCCGCCGCATCGGCGGGGAGACCACGGCAGTGGGCCATTTCCTCAGTCGACGGGTTGGGGAGTTGACGGAGCGGTATGCACGTCCTCTGCCCGAATTGGAAACCGAAGTGAGTAAGCTGACGGAGCGGGTGAATGCTCACTTGGAAAAAATGGGATTGACATGGTGAGTGAGAACTACAGAGGGGAAAAGATGGCAGAAGGGAAAGATAGATTGAGTTTAGGATATAAGCGTACGGATCTAGGAGTCATTCCAGTAGAATGGGAGGTTGTGGAATTAAATGAGATTGCGGCTCTATTCTCTAGCAAGCGCATTCACGAAGCTGAATATGTCACAAGTGGAGTCCCTTTTTATCGAGGTAAAGAAATATCCTTGCTTAAACGGGGCCTACCCGTAGAAGATATAATTTATATATCTGAAGATCGATTCAGAAGTATAGAACGTTTCTTCGGTATACCAAAAACGGACGATATTCTAATTACGGCTGTAGGCACGTTAGGTAATACATACAGAGTTCCAGATGATAGACCGTTCTACTTTAAAGACGGAAACCTCATTTGGATAAGGCCAAGCTCTCAAGTCGAGAGTGACTTCATTTCATATCAGATTGACTACCAACGCGAAAGGATAATCGGCAACGCAATCGGAAGTAGCCAAAAAGCTTTGACCATCGTGGTTTTGAAGAAAGAGCTTCTTCCCCTCCCTCCCACTCAAGCCGAGCAGCGCGCCATCGCCACGGCCCTGGGGGACACGGATGCCTTGCTGGCGGCGCTGGATGCGCTGATCGCGAAGAAGGAGGCGATCAAGCGG
>JBGTHX010000091.1:0-7650 GCA_041746055.1 Lewinella sp.
ATGCTCACCACCTTCAATGAGGTGGACCTGAGCGAGGTCATGGCCCTGCGGCAGAAGGTGCAGGACAAGTTCGTAGAGAAATACGGCGTCAAGCTCGGCTTCATGTCGCTCTTCGCCAAGGCCTGCGCCCAGGTGCTCATGGAGATGCCCGACGTCAACGCCCAGATCAGCGAGGACGGCAATCAACTGACCTACCACGACTACGTCGACATCAGCTTCGCGGTTTCCACGCCCACTGGGCTGGTCGTGCCCCCCATCCACAATATCGAGTCGCTCCACTTCGCCGACATCGAGAAGAAGCTCAAGGAACTGGCCGGTAAGGCCCGCGACAACAAGCTGAGCATCGAGGAAATGACCGGCGGGACCTTCACGATTACCAACGGCGGCGTCTTTGGCAGCATGATGAGCACCCCCATCATCAACAAGCCGCAGTCGGCCATCCTCGGCATGCACAACATCATCGAGCGGCCGGTGGCGGTCAACGGTCAGGTGGTCATCCGCCCCATGATGTACATCGCCATGAGCTACGACCACCGGGTAATCGACGGCAGCAGCTCCGTGACCTTCCTCGTGAAGGTGAAGCAGCTGCTCGAAGATCCTACCCTGCTACTGATGGGACTCTAATCCCTTTAACCGCGAGCGGAGCGGGCTAATAGATTTCGATATCGCCGTAGTTGATCTCAATATTGATACGGCCACTGCCCGTACCCGCCTTCTTACCCGTCACGGACTTCGAGCTACCCTCGCTGGATATATTGCGGGGGCTCAGGTCGGTGGTAGGGACGTCGATATCCCCGTAGCGGGTTTTGAGGTTCAGTTCGTAGCCGGCCGGATTGTCGACGTCGATCTTCACGTCGCCGTAGTTGAGGCGGATGCGGACCTCGGAGAAGCCGGCGGCGAGGCGGTCCACGTCGATGTCGCCGTAGTTGCCCTCCATGACCAGGCTATTGGTGACGGTCCCGAACTCAAAGTCCGTGTAATTGCCGCTCAGGTTTACCGAGCCGACCGTGCCTACGGTGAGGTCGTTGTAATTGCCTTGGAGATAGACGGACTCGGCCGTTTCGACTTCGACTTCCTCGTAGCCGACATCGAGGCGCAGCACGCCTACGGTGCCGAAGCTCATTTCGCTGTACCGGCCGTCGTAGGTGAGGTCACCGGCACTGCGCAGGGAGCCCTCGCTGTAGCGGAGTTTGACCGCGCTGTTATTGCCCAACTGCTCGATGCGGGCCGAACCGTAGCTCACGTCCACTTCACTTTTGCCGGAAAGGCGGCCGGCTACCAGGTCGCCGTAGCCGACGTCGAGGCGGGTGGTACCACTGAGATTGGGGAGGGCGACATCGCAGTAGCGGGCGTCCACTTCGAGTTGTACGGTGGCGGGCAGGTTTACGGTATAGTAGATCTTGAAATCGTCGGAGTGGCTGTCTCCGGTAATGAAGCCCCACCAGCTGCTGGCGCTGCGGCGGGATTCGATAGTGGTGACGCCGGATACGCGGTTGTTGCTGCCGGAGAGGGAAACGTCGATGCGCTTGAGCATGTCCTGAAAATCGGACTCGCTGTCCGCCTCGACGCGGATCAGCACATCGATCTGTACCCGCGACTGGTTCCAGGTATTGACCTGGATTTCACCGTAGCGGTTGTCGAGGCGCACGGTGCCGTTGTCGCTGATGGGGAAGGTCTCGGAGAGTTTCTTCTCGAAGGTGCGCACCGGTCCGGCCGCAGCCGGCACCGACAGGAGCAGGCTAAAAAGGGTAAGGAGGTAGAGGGCTTTAACTTTCATGATTGCTTGAGTTGCCGGGGCGCACGGGGGCGCCAGCGGGGGCAGTGGGGTTGGGGAAGTGCTGCCGGATGCGCAGCAGGATATCGAGCTTCGTGCGGTAAGTCGCGATCAGCTGATTCACGAGAACGTGACGCTGGGACACCGGCACGGTGAGCAATTGGGCGCGGAGTTCCGCGGTGGCTTCGTCGATCTGCTCCAGGTCCTGACGCAGTTGGGGGTCGTCATTGAACTGGCTGACCTTGGTGAATTCGCTGGCGATGCGCTGCTGGTAGAAGCGTTCGGCTTCGGCGAGGCCGGGGTCGACGGCGTCAAGCTGTCCGGCGATCTGTTCTTCCTGGCGGGCCTGGTAGCCGGCGCGGTTGCCGGAATCGTAGGCGACGAAGAGGAGCAGGACCGTGGCGGCTACGGCGAGGAGGTAGCCGAATAGTTTGCGCCGGCTGCCCACGCTACGCAGTTCGGTTTGCGGCGGCGGGGTGGCGTCGTCAAAGTCATCGCGGTGCTTGGCGATGAAGGATTCGAGGGGGTCGAGGTCTTCCTCGACCCCGGGGGGCAGGGCGTCCGCGATGCGGTCCCAGAGACCGGGGGGCGGCATTTCGCCGTCGAAGTCGGCGCGGTGCTCGCGGACGTAGCCTTTCAGGGGATCGTGGTTCATGACGCTTTATTTTCGGTAAGCAACTGGGCGAGCCGTTTGCGGGCCCGGCTGTACTGTGATTTACTGGTGCCGGTGCTGATGCCGAGGATCTGGCCGATCTCCTCGTGGTCGTAGCCTTCGAAGAGGTAGAGGGTGAGTACCACGCGGTAGCCTTCGCTGAGGTCCAGCATGGCGCGTTTGATGCGCTCCACGGTGTAGGTCCCCTCGTCGGCGTAAGGGATATCGGGGGTATCGTCCGCGACTTCGTGGCGGCTGGGGTCGAGGTCCGTGGTGAGCAGTCTCCGCTTCTTCAGGTGATCGATGCAGCGATTTACCACGACCCGCTTGATCCAGGCGCTGATCGAGGCCTCGAACTGGAAGGTGTGAATACGGGCGAAGACCTGCACAAACGCCACCTGGAGCACGTCTTCGGCATCGTGGCTGTGTTTCAGCATTCTGAGGCAAAGGTTGTACATCGGCTTGGCGTAGTGACCATACAACTGCCGCTGGGCGTTCCGGTCTCTGCGCTGACATCCGAGTACGATATCGCGGTGGGTATCGCGGTAGTCGGCGGTGGTCGGCATGGTGATATGGGTTGGGTTTGCTCCCACGGTTAATGTGCGTTTGTAATCAGTAAGGACGAGGGGCTTTTGTGGAGGTTGCAGCCGACGCATAAGGATCAGCAAAACTTAAAGTTAGCGCCTGAGGTGACGATTGCCCTCCCCGACCGTCTAGAAGCCATCATACCGAACCGACCCGGAGACGGCTCATCGCCATATCTCCCGCCAACGTCAATAACCATATGATTACGTCAAGTTTTGGGAATGCGAGTGGCTTATCCACGAACAATTGTCAACAAAATCGACATATCCAAACAAGACAAAGATTAAAGCAAACACCTATGCGTAACCTTCTACTCCTTTTACTGCTTATAATTGCCGGCACCGCCCGGGCCCAGGTCAGGGGGGTAAGCTACACCATCGCCCCCTCCGCAAGTTATAACTGGTTCGGCGACGAATCCGGCCTCGACAACGCCTTCATGTTCGGCGGCCGCCTCGGCTTCGGATTCGGTGAGTACGTCGAACTGCGGGCCACCTACCTGCAGACGATCGACCAGCAGACCAACTTCGCCGGTCTCGACCTTAATATCGATTCCACCTTCGCCAACCAGGGCGTCGACCTCCGCCGCTACGGCGCCGAGGTGAAACTCAACATCGGCCGGGGCACTCTGCTGCCCTATCTCATTCTGGGCGGCGGTATTCAGGATACCCAGCGCGAGGGACTGGACCGGGCCGAGAATATCTTCGGCACCCTCGGTGTCGGCCTCACCCTGAGCGCCGCCGACCGCTACGCCTTCGGTGTAGAGGGCAAGTACATCGCCTACTCCGGCAACGCCATCCGCAACCTGCTGGATTCCGTGGATCGCCGGGCCAATAACCTGGATCTCTCCAATTTCAAGGCCAGCAACATCGGCACCTTCGCCGTGGCGGCCAACCTGCAGTTTTACCTGGGCGGCCGGCGCCCCGGTCAGCTCAGTGACATCGATCAAAAATACCTGGAGAATTTCCAGGGCGGACTGACCGGTCTTTCCCTGCCCGTAGAGGTGGGGCTGGCCCAGGTCAAGTGGGACAATAGCCTTCCCTACCGCGACGCCTACTTCGCCGGTGGAACGGCCGGCTTCAGTTTCGGCCCCCTCATCAGCCTGCGCGGTTTTTACTACCGGGGCATGACCGAGGAGGACATCAACTTCGACTTCGACGACATCGCGCTCTACGGTGCGGACTTCCGCTTCAACCTATCGCAATCGTCATCGGGCATTGTACCCTATCTGAGCATCGGTGGCGGTTACATCGACCTGGCCTCCGGCTACAACGACAACGTACTGGAGGGTGAGGCGCTGGCCACCAGTCAGGGATTTGCTTCCGGCGGCGGCGGCATTAACCTGAAGTTCGGCGAGCGGATCAAACTCAACGGCGGCATCCGCGCCATGCTGACCAGTGGTTCCGACATCGAGGATCTGAACAGCACCGAGCAACTGACCACCAGTACCATGTACAATGCCGGACTCGGGTTTACCCTGGGCGGGAATAACCGCCGCAACCCCGACGTGGTCCGCCAGTCCACCATGGAAGACCGCCTGGAAAGCCAGCAGAGCGAATTTGACCGCCGGGCCGACAGCCTCCGCACCGTAAACCAACTCGAGCTTGCCGAGCTGCGCAGCCGCTACCAGGACACCATTGCCCGTCTCGACGAGGAACTGGTCGACGCCCTCGAAGCCGGTGACGTAGCCACGGCCGCCGACATCAAGGCCGAACAGGCTGACGCCCGCGCCATCGTAGCCGAGGTGCAGGACCGCGAGAACGAACTCGCCATGGAAGGTACCCAGGACGACGTACAACGCAGGCAACTCGAGCGCGCCCGTATCGACGCTACGCTCGGTAATGCTCCCCGTACCGGTACCCCCGCCACCGTCCCCAACAACAGTGAAAGCCTGGTCGTCCTGCAAGCTCCCCAGATCGATCGCCTGATCGATGCCATCAACCAGCGGAATGGCGGCAGCCCTGCGGCTTCCCAGACCGATATCCGCAGCGAGCAGATCGCCGAGATCAACCGCCGCATCGAGCGGATGGAAGACCGGATGTACGGCGGTGCTCCCCAGCCCGCCATGCGTGGCACCGACGAAGAGCGAATCCAGCAACTCGAACAGCGCCTCGACCGCCTCCGCAATCAGGGCACCCAGAACGGGGACATGTCTGCCGAAGAGCGTATCCAGGACCTCGAGAGCCGCATCGAATCCATCAACAGCCCCGGTAATTCCAACCTCCGCCGGGACGACACTACCAGTGGCAACGACAACGAAAATGCCGACCAGCGCCGCATCCGCGATCTGGAGCGCCAGCTCGAGCAGCGTCAGGAAACCAACCGCGACAACCAGTCGGACAATGCCGACCGCATCGACGAACTCGAGCAGCGGCTGATGAACCGCATCGAGAGCAGCCGCGACAACGCCGACGACCGCCAGGAGCTCATCCGTGACCTCACCGACTACCAGAGCGAAATGATGCGGGAGATCCGCGACCTGCAAAACGAGCTCAACGACGCCAACCGCGAAGTAGCCCGCCTCCAGGCCGTTGACCGCGAGGCCAACGACCGCCTCGACCTCGAGCGTGAACGCCTCCGCGCCGAGCGCCGCGACGCCCGCCGGGAGGCCAACGCCGAGACCGTCACTTATACCGACTCGCTCGGAAACGTGGTCACCCGCCCCGGCACCATCAGCCTGGAAGACATCACCGTGAACTCGGGAGGTGTCTACCTGGCCGACAACAATGCGGAGGGCTTCTTCTCAAACTTTACCTATACCGGTATGTCGGGTACCGCCGGCTTCAACTTCGGTGATGCTACCGGGCTCGGTCTGGGACTGCGCTGGCACTACAAGCTCGGTCCCGAGCAGCGCGCTGAATTCATGCCCGAGGCTTACTTCGGTATCGGCAGCCCCACCACCTTCGGCATCTTCGGTAACCTGGTGTACCCCATCATCACCGAGCGCTCCGCAAGTACCGGTCTGATCCCCTACGCCGGTATCGGTATCGGCGCCCTGCAGATCAAGGACAGCGAGAATAGCGACCAGCTGAACTTCCGTCCCGCCATCAACCTGCTGGTCGGCTCCTACCTGCCGGTGGGCAACGGCCGCATCTTTGTGGATTTCTCTACCCGCAATTTCTTCAGCGTCAATCAGCTGACCGGCGGTTACCGCTTTAACTTCTAACAGACTATCTAACTACCTTTCGTGGGATCCCCCGTCGGCCTGGTGCTGATGGGGGATCTTTTTTTGGGTGGAGGACCTCCAGGTCCGATCTCGATCCCGCACGGGTAGCGGAAGTCATCGGATGCGGCGAGGTACGAAGCCTTATCCGATGCCTGAAGCGGTCGTCAATGGTAAAGCCCTACACCTCCCCCCGGTGCTTATCCAGCTTGAGGAGTACGGCCAGCATCATGGTAAAACTGAGGAGGGAAGAGCCGCCCTTGGAGATGAAGGGAAGCGGGATTCCGATGACGGGAATAAGGCCCATGGTCATGCCGATGTTGACAAGGAAGTGGACCAGCAGGATGCCGGCCACCCCATAGGCATAGGCGCGGGCGAAAGTGCGGCGCTGCCGCTCGGCGATCATGGTGATGCGCCAGAGGAGGACGAAGAAAAGCACAATGAGGGTACCGGCGCCGACGAAGCCCTGCTCCTCCCCTACGGCGGAGAAGATGAAGTCCGTCTGTTGCTCGGGGACGTAGTCGAAGCGGGTCATGGTACCCTGCTGCAGGCCACGGCCGGTGACGCCGCCGGCGGCGATGGCGAGCTTGGACTGCAGGAGATTGTAGTAGGAGCCTCGGGGGTCGGCATCCTCGGGGTGCAGCCACACCATCACCCGCTCGTGCTGGTGAGCTGGGAGCAGTTTGTTGGTGTAGATGTAGTTGCTGGTGAAGGTGAGGAGCAGGCCCCAGAGCATGAAGGCCAGGCTCACACCCACCAGCCGGGCATTGCGCCGCGTGACGTGGTAGACGGCCAGTCCCAGCAACGCGGCCACGAGGAGGCCCACCGTAAGCGACCCGTACCCGGCTTGCATCCCGTAGTAGGCCACCGCACCCGCGGCCACCGCCGCCAGACCCCATAGCGTAGCGCGCCGCGGCAGTGAAAAGGCGAACAGGGCCAGGCAGAGGGCCATGAGCGTGACCAGCAATCCCTGGAAGGAGAACATGATACCCAGCACCACCATTAGCGCCGTGAAGCCGCCCAGGATGAAGATGAGGGGACTGAGGCCCTCGCGGTACATCACCAGCAGGAAGCCGGTGAAGACCAGCGTAGATCCCATGTCGGGCTGCCCCAGGATCACGATGGCGGGGATCAGCCAGATGATGCAGGCGTACAGGACGGTGCGGATGCTGTCGAGCTTCCCGCTGTACTGACTCATGAAGGCGCCCATGGCGAGGCAGGTTCCGAATTTGGCCAGCTCGCTGGGCTGAAAGGTGAGGCCGCCCACGCTGAACCACGATCGCGCGCCATTGATTTCCTTGCCGGCTACGAGCACGAGAATCAAGAGGAGAACGGTGAAGGCGTAGATCGGATAGGCCCCGACGATCCACACCTTGCGGTCGATCAGGTAATTGGTGACGATCCAGGCTAAGGCCGAGATGCATACCCAGATAAATTGCTTGCCGACGGGAGTGGAGAGCCGGCCCAGCAGACTGAGGT
>JBGTHX010000092.1:0-4067 GCA_041746055.1 Lewinella sp.
CGGGTGGACATCCTTACCGCCACCCACGCCATCGAGGTAGACTGGGCCCCCAGGTGGAAGGAAAGCATCGGACAGGCACTTTGGTACGGCCTCCAAACGAACCGTAAAGCGGGCATCATCCTCATTCTGAAAAGTCCGGAAGAACGCAAGTACTTCATCCAGCTCAACTCCGCCCTCGCCCACGGCGGACTCGAAGACAAGATCAAAACCTGGGTCTATCCCGACGATTTCCCGGGCGTGTCCCCCGCCGGCCGCGCGGAGCCCAACTACGCCGTGCCGGCCACCAGCCCCGCTGCGGTCACCGAATACTGGCTCACGGCGAGCAGCAACAAGCGCCACCGCAAAACCTGCCGCTGGTACGAAACTCGAAGGGACGCTACTGCACCGCTAACGAGGGTGTCGCTGCGGAGTGCTGTTACTAGCGGCTCGTGACCTCCGGTCGCGGGGGGAAGGGTTGAACCGCAGATGACGCAGAGGGCGCAGATTTTTTCGCGAACCGCTAGCTTTTTAAGGTCATCTTCACCGGGTCCCAGTCCACCACCCGCCGCTCGAAGTAGCTGAGGTTGGCGGCCAGCGAGGGCGCGGCGGCGCGGAAGCCGAAGGCCCCGTCTTCCACCACCTTGCCGCCCTTGCGGATGGCTTCAAACCAGTTGGCGAAGTGGTGCACGTGATCGGAGTAGCCCTCCGGGGCGCTGTACGTCCATTCGTCCGGACCGATAACGGTCGGTGCGACCGGGGGGTATTCGCTGTTGTACCAGGATTCAAACTGCTCCCGGCCCGCTTCCGGGAAGGTATTGTACGAATCCCAGCCGCCGTAGCCGGGGGCGGCGGGCAGGGGCTTGCGCTGGAGCGTGATCGCGTTGCCCGTGACCTCCAGGCTTCCTTCGCTGCCGATGAAGCGGGTGCGCGAGCCGCCCCCGCCGCCGTCAACGAAGTTGACCCGCAGCTGCATGTTGAAGGCCGGGTGGCCCTCCTGCTCCCCGTAGTCGCAGCTGGCGATGAAGACGTCGGGGACGTCCCGGCCGTCCTTCCAGTACCGCAGGCCGCCGGTGGAGAAGATGCGCTCGGGCCCCACCGAGTCCAGGATGCGGTGACTGGCGGAGAACAGGTGGACGAAAAGGTCGCCCGCCACGCCCGTCCCGTAATCCTGGTAGTTGCGCCACCGGAAGAAGCGCTTGGCGTCGAAGGGCAGGTCGGGGGTGTCCTTGAGGAAGGTGTCCCAGTCCACGGTCTCGGGGGAGGCGTCGCGGGGAATGGAGTACTGCCAGGCCCCCAGGGCGCTGAAGCGGTCGTTGAAGGTTTCTACGAGCACGAGTTGGCCGAGGTCGCCGCGCTGGTAGAGCTCCCGGGCCTGCTCCGTCAGGATGGAGCTCACCCGCTGGCTGCCCACGATCAGGATACCCGGGTTCCGCGCTTCGGCCTCCAGCACCGCTTTCCCTTCGTCGAGCTGCTGCACCAGCGGTTTTTCGCAATACACGTGCTTCCCCGCGTCGAGGGCGGCGATCGCGATGGTATCGTGCCAGAAGTCGGGAGTGGCGACGATGACGGCATCCACGTCTTCGCGCGCGAGGATCTCCCGGTAGTCGCGGGTGAGGAAGAGGTCGTTGCCGTAGACTTCCTTAATCCGCTCCAGGTGGCCGGTGTAGAGGTCGCAG
Organism: Lewinella sp.; assembly: GCA_041746055.1. GTDB lineage: Bacteria > Bacteroidota > Bacteroidia > Chitinophagales > Saprospiraceae > Neolewinella. Next base: position 1,656 of record JBGTHX010000092.1, read on the forward strand.
GCCGCTACGAGTTGCACCCCCGGATGCTGGAGGGCCGCGGCCAGGTCGTTGAATCCCTGGATGCCCAGTCCGATGCACGCCAGGTTGATGCGGTCGTTCGGCCCGACGTTGCGCATGGAGAAGAGGGGGGCGGCGAGCAGGCCGGCGGAGAGGTGTTGGAGGAAACGGCGGCGGGTGTGGTGGGGCATGATCTTGTTGTCGGAGTGGTAAGCTAGCAGTTAACCGCGAATTAGTCTCGTCGGCCGTCCCGTAGGGCGTCCGCCGAGGCTGGTGTGGGAGTCAGCCCTGCGGGAAAAATCTGCGAAACCGCCGAAGGCAGCAGCGGAGCTAATCTGCGACCAAGCGTAGCGAATCCCCCGCCGCAGGCGAATCTGCGGTTAACCTACATAACGCTTCATAATCTCCGTTAACTCATCAGGCACCGCAATCGCCCCCACCACGCGCCCGGCCTGCTCCGCCAGCCATTCCTTCACCCCCGCGCGCCGCCGCAAGGCCGCATCCCCCCGTCCTTCCACCTTGCCGTAGATGGGAATCTCCCGGTAGCCCTGCTTCGCCTCCCCGAAGCCCCAGCGGATGCCGCCGTAGGTGGAGGCGTCGCGGCCATCGAGGCTGAAGCGGTCGTTGAGGTAGCAGGCCACGGCGAAGGCCTCGCGCGGGTCGGGGCGCCACTGGTGGAGCTGCTTGACCCAGTACATGCGCAGGTTGTTGTTGAGCCAGCCGTCGAGGGTGAAGGCCTTCTGGGCGGCGTTCCAGGTTTCGTCGTCGGTCTCGCCGCGGAGGAGGGTGGCAAGGTCGTATTCGTGGGGGCGCGGATCGTCGAGGTGGGCTTCCATGGTGTCGCGGGCCCACTTCGGCAGACCGGCCCAGCGGGTGAAGTCGGGCACGTGGCGACAGCGGTGGTGGTAGTACTCCCGCCACGTGAGCAACTCGTCGAAGAACTTGTAGCGGGCGGCTGAGGGGGGGCACGGCATTCGCCACCTCCCGTGGGGAGAGCACGCCGAAGTGCATATAGGGCGACAGGTGGGTGGAATCCTCGGCCAGGGAGGGGTTGTTGCGCGTCCACTTGTAGCGGGGGACGACTTCCTTGACCGCATGGTCCAGCCGCTCCAACGCCACGGAGCGGGCGCCGGGGTAGTCGGTGGCGGGGCCGACGGTCATGTCCACGCCGCAGGTGGCGATGAGGGCGTCCAGTTTATCGGCGGTGAGGTTCCTGGCTTCAGCGTCGCTGAGTTCCAGGTCGCCGGCGTAGGCGGGGGAATGGGGTTCCTGCCGGAGGTCCGTAGTCAGGTGCAGTTCCCGCAGCACCTTGTGGGCCGCACGGAATTTCTTGGTCGTATCCAGGTGATCGGGCAGAGCATTCATCGGTACCGCGCAGCAGGCGTCCACGCCCCGGACCGCAGTGGACAGTCTCCCGGCCAGCTCGTCCGCATAACTACGCGTCACGAAGGTCGGCACGTCATCCACCACCACCGCCGCGGCCCGGGCGGCGAGGCGGGCCACCACGTCCACTTCCCCCTCCCCTTCCCGGCGTACCCAGCGGACGAACCGGAGTCCGCGCGCCTCCACCCCCTTCTCCAGTTCCAGGCTCGCCTCAAGGATGAAGCGGTGCAGCCGGTGCGAGGCGTACGGGTAGCGGTTCTCCAGCGCGTGCAATACCACGACCGGCAGTTTCAGCTCGTTGCCCAATAAGATCGCCGCGTCCAGCGCCGGATTCTCTTCGGCGCGCAGGGCCTGCATGAGCCAGCAGAGGACGTAGTCTTTCGTCCCGTCTACGGGGTAATCGGTCAGTTCGCGCGTACGCTGGTGGAGGATTTCTTGGGCAGTCACGGGGGAGTAACTGCGGGTGGGGAACTTGGGTTTTGGGCGGCGGGGCGCGGAGTGCAGCGGAGTCCCGTACTTAGTTGGGGCGGGTGAGGGGGGAATGCGGTATCACCCTTGCTTGAATCCGGTAAGCGAGGTAACTTGAGAGTCGAGTTCACCTCACTATGAAAATCCACAGCCTATGCATCGCCCTCCTGGCGATATTTCTGTTTTCGTGTAGTCCTAATCCTGAAACTGACCAAACGTACACTCCCCCCACCCAAACGGAGCTGCGGCTGCGCGATAGCCTGGCGCTGCTGCGGACCGACTACGATGCACTGCGGCTGTGGGATGCCCTGGCGCGGGCACGGAGCTTGCGCGCGCAGACCGAAGCCCTCGCGGATTCCCTGCGGCCAGAGCTGCGGGTAGAGGTATACCAGTACCTGGCGCTGCTGCACTTCGAGCGGGAGTACTGGCTGGATTCCATACGGTACTACGCGGCTAAGGCCGACTCGCTGATCACTCCGGCGATGCCCCCGATCTTATCCGCCAGGCAGTCCCTCTGCTGGGCTTACGTGAGTTACCACGACTGGGCCATGCGGGAGATGGACC
>JBGTHX010000093.1:0-14594 GCA_041746055.1 Lewinella sp.
GGCGGGCGAAGACCTCGATCACCCGGGGAATCTTGGACAGGCCTACGATGTAGCCATCGGGAATGTAGGCTATGTGCGCCTTGCCGAAAAAGGGCAGCATGTGGTGCTCGCAAAGGGAGTAGAACTCGATGTCCTTCACGATGACCATCTCGGAGTAGTCCTCGGCGAACATGGCGGAGCGGAGGATATTCTCGGCACTCATCTCGTAGCCCTGGGTCAGGAACTGCATGGCCTTGGCGGCCCTGACGGGGGTTTTCATCAAGCCATCACGCTGGGGATCCTCGCCGATATCCTGGAGGATATTGGTGAAGTGCTCGCTGATGGTGTCGGTGATTTCCTCATCGTACTTGAGGACGTTCTTAAGGGGCATAGCTTATGGTCTTCCGGCCGGACCGTAGTAGTCGGCGTAGATGTTTTCAGTTTCGTACAGGCGTACCCGGTAGAGGCGCGAACCGCCCTCCGCAATGGGCCCGTGCAGTCGCTCCCACATGGCGCTGACGAGGTTCTCCGTAGTGGGTTGTTTACCTCCCCTGAACCAATCGATATCGAGGTTGAGGTTGCTGTGGTCGAGATGATCCACCACTTCGGCCTTCACGATCTGGGAGAGCACCTTGGCGTCCATCACAAAGCCGGTTATCGGATCGGGGTCGCCACAGACGGTGACGCGAAGGTCGTAGTTGTGGCCGTGCCAGTTGTGGTTGGCACACTTGCCGAACACCTCTTGGTTGCGCTCCGCGGGCCATTCGGCCACGGCCAGCTTGTGGGCGGCGTTGAAGGTTTCACGGCGGGTTACGTAATGCATGAGGCGGTTTTGGGGGCGCGAAGATAATCAATCGCCGAGGTGCAGCCGGCGCAGCTTATCCAACAAAAGGGCCACCCGGAGGTTGAGCCGGCTGCCGGCGTCGAAGTATTGTCCATCGAGCAGCAGGTGATCACCGGCCGGTTCTACCCGCTTGAGGGTGGTATACATGACCTGTCCGGCAGAATGCAACATATTCTTCCAGTAAAGCGCCGAATCGGTCATCGCAAAACCCTGTTTGCCAGATCCGAAGAGGCTTTGATCACAGATGAAGTACACCCGTTCGTCCCGCGTGGCGCGGAGGTATTGCTCAGTAGCGTTGCGCAGTACCTTGGGGGGTATAGTCACGAAGTCGGTGTACACCACGTCCACTTCCGCGTCGAAGGCAAGGTAATCCTGCACCAACCGAAACAGATCGACCTTTTTCCAGTCGACACCCTGGTACCGCAACAGCCGCTGGGGGAATTGCTGCCCGTGGATCTCTCCCGCGGTCTCCACCACGAAGTACTCCACCAGATCGGCCAGCACGGTGTCGCGGCGGCGGGCGGCGTCGGCGGCGGTGGGGTGACCGGACAAGAAGTGCGCCAATCCGGCAAGGCCCGCGTCGCGGATCCGGTGGAAGTTGTCAGCCTTCCAGTAGACCGCGAGCAGGGCCGGAAGGGCGTCTGCCCCGAAATAGGCCGACAGCCGCTCGCCCAGACGGTCCTCCCACTCACTGCGGAGTTGGGTAATGGTGACTTCAGGCTTGGGCTCAGGCTCTGGTTGGGCTTCAGGGATATCCTCCAATACCAGGACCTCTTCGGCTTCCGCGGTGGGCTCTTCCTCCGGTTTATGCGGTGGTAACTCCGCGGGCGGTGGGTCCAGAATATCGAAGGCGAAGTCGAAGGAGAGCGGATCGGAGGCAGGGGGGTCGGGCTCGGCGGGTGCGTCCGCATCACCGGGTTCCTGCGCTACTCCATAATCAATCTCGAACTCGACTTCGGGATGCTTGGCGGGTGGCGGAGCCTTGGCCACCGATGCGTGGGGCTCCTCGGGTGACCTACCCGCCTTTTTTGCCTTCGCGCGGGCGATAAATGCCTCCAGTTCAGTCAGCTGCGTTTCGTCCAGGGTGGAGGTTTCCGGGTCGAATACCGGGTCGTCGGATAGTTCCTCGCTGGCCAGGGTGTAATCGGGAAGGGATTCATAGACCGGCTCGAAGTGGGGCTCGTCTTCCGGTCCGGGGAAGTCATCTGCCACTTCCTCATTTTCCGTGCCGTACTGCTCAAGTTGCCGGACAAACACGCGGCGGTCGGGACCATCCTCCCCCCATGGCTCACCGGTATCCTGGAAGCCCTGCTGCTCAAAGAAATCTATCGCCTCCTGCTGGTACGGGCGCAGGGCGACCAGCAACTCTCGTTGGTCCGCCAGTCTGGTCGTTACCCGGTTCAGTAATTCGGTGCCTATGCCGTGCCTCCGATCCGCGCGACGCACGAAGAGTTGATCCAGCCTAGCCCATTGCCCGTGGCGGGTGGCCACGGCGAAGCCGGCCAGGGCCCGGCGACGCTCGTCCCAGGCCGTGAGGACAATGGATTCCGGATCTGCCAGGGCGGCAGCGACGCGAGCAGGGGCCGTTTCGACGGTTCGGTCATTCTCGCCCCGCTGCTCTTCGGTGAGATCCGGGCGGTCGAAGGCCGGAAAGATGGCCTGCCAGACGAAGGTCTGCAGGTGCTGAAAGTCGCTCTCCCGTCCGGGTCGGTACTGCATGGGTTGGAATATTCGGATGTACGCCGTTACTCGCTGCCCTTCAATACCCGTTCCCGGCGCTCCTTGTTTAATCCGCGGGCGGCCCGGTCGCTTTCCTGAGACTATCGGCGGGAGTGACCACGCCAGAGTTGGGATAATGGCCGGTCTATACTTGGAAATTGTACCTTCGCACCGTGGCTCCCACCCGCACCATACACGACAGCGCTCGCTTCGCGCTCACGATCGAGCGCCTCTGCCGCCACCTCATGGAGGAGCACGGCGATTTCGCTAATTCGTGCCTGATTGGGATCCAGACCGGCGGGGTTCAGCTCGCCGAACGCCTCCACGCCCGGCTACAGGATCTGGGGGTCAGGCAACTGCCCTTCGGGAAGCTGGATATCACCTTCTACCGCGACGACTTCCGCACTAAGATCGGCCCGCTGACCGCCCACCCCACTACCATCGATTTTTTGGTGGAGGATAAACGGGTCATCCTGGTCGACGATGTGCTCTTCAGTGGCCGTACCGTGTTGAGTGCCATGACCGCCCTCAACCACTACGGCCGTCCCACGGCGGTGGAGCTCCTGGTGATGGTGGACCGCCGCTTCCGCCGTACCCTGCCGGTGCAGGCCAACTACCGCGGTCTGCTGGTCGACAGCCTCACCGACGAATACGTAGACGTGCAGTGGCGGGAAACCCACGGTACCGATCAAATCCTCCTCCTCGGATCCTAACCTATTTCATGGCCTCCGTTCAGCAACTCTCCACGAAACATGTTCTCGGCATCAAGTACCTCACCGCCGCGGACGTAGAGTTGATCCTGGATACGGCCCGTGAATTCAAGGAGGTCATCAACCGGCCCATCAAAAAGGTACCCAGCCTGCGCGACATCACGATCGCCAACCTCTTCTTTGAGAACTCTACCCGCACCCGCATCAGCTTCGAGCTGGCGGAGAAACGCCTGAGCGCGGATACCGTCAACTTCAGCGCCTCCAGTTCCTCCGTCAAAAAGGGCGAGACGCTGCTCGATACCGTAAATAATATCCTCGCCATGAAGGTGGATATGGTAGTAATGCGCCACCCCGCCCCCGGTGCCCACCATTTTCTGGCGGGGAAGATCGATGCGAGCATCGTCAACGCCGGTGACGGCACCCACGAGCACCCCACCCAGGCACTGCTCGATGCCTACTCCATGCGCGACGCCCTGGGCGGAGAACTACGCGGCCGCCGCGTCTGCATCTTCGGCGATATTACCCACTCCCGGGTGGCGCTGTCCAACATCTTCTGCCTGCAACGGCTGGGTGCCCACGTCCGCGTCTGCGGCCCGCCCACGCTAATCCCCAAACACGTCGGCACCCTGGGCGTGGAGGTGAGCCACGATGTCCAGGAAAGCCTGCAGTGGTGTGACGTGGCCAACGTACTACGCATCCAGCTGGAGAGGCAGGATACCAAGTACATCCCCAGTCTGCGGGAGTACAACCGCTACTTCGGCATCACGAAGGAGCGCATCGACCGCCTGGATAAGTCCATTGTCATTATGCACCCCGGCCCCATCAACCGCGGCGTGGAGATCGACACGGAGGTGGCCGATTCCGAGCATAGCATTATCCTCCAGCAGGTGGAGAACGGGGTGGCGGTGAGAATGTCGGTCCTTTATTTGCTGGCCGCCCGCCGCAACGAAGCCTGATGTTGTACCGACTGGTCCGGCCGATCGCCCGCTTCTGGCTGGCGCGCTACTATCATAATGTGGACCTGACCGGGCTACGACATATTCCGCCCGACGCGCCAGTGATCCTCGCCGCCAACCACCCCACCGCCTTCATCGAGCCCTGTCTGCTGGCGTGCTTCCAGCCGCGGTCGCTTCACTTCCTGGCCCGGGGCGATTTTTTCCGCCACCCCGTGGCGGCCTTCCTGCTTCGCGCGCTTCACATCCTGCCGGTGTACCGGCTGCAGGACGGCGGCTACGAACAGCTCACCCGCAACTATGACACCTTCGAGTCCTGCTACGCCGCCCTCCGGCAGCGCAGGGCCCTAATGATTCTGGCCGAGGGAAGGTGCATCCACGAGAAGCGACTGCGCACCCTGCGTAAGGGAACCGCCCGGGTAGCCCTGGGCACCCTGGACCGCTATCCGGATCTCGGCGAAGTCTATATCGTGCCGGTGGGCGTCAACTTTACCGCGGCCGACCGGGTGCGGTCTGCCGTCATGATCAGGTGCGGCGAGCCCCTGCGGGCGACGGATTACCTCGACGCCTATCGCGAAAACGAGGCCAATGGACTCCGCCAATTGACCGAAGGGTTGCACGAGGCCTTGTCGGCGCTGGTCGTTCAGTTCCCCGATCCGGGACAAGATGCCCTCTACGAAACCCTACTGGACGTGCGGGCTAGGGAAGTCGCCCAACTCCACGGCATCACCCACGCCGGCCGGCAGTTGGACCGGGAGCTAGAGGTAGCCTCCGCGCCGTTGCCGGACGAACCCGGGATCCTGCGCTACGCCGCCCGGCTACACGCCTTGCGCCTGCGGGATAGGGATGTTGCTTCAAATCGCCGCGCAGGGATGCCACTGGCGGCCCTCCCTGCGCTGCTGGCCATCCTGCCGCAGTTTCCCCTGTTCCTGGTGGCGGAATTGCTGGGGCTGAAGGTCGCCCTGCACGTGGAGTTTTACAGTCCGGTACGCTTCGCCGCGCTGGCGGTGGGCTCACTGGCGTACGTACCGGCGGTCGTCCTGCTGCCGTGGTGGGCGGGGGCGTGGCTGCTGGTCTCCCTGCTAACCCTGTCGTGGAGCCTGCGGCAACTGGAGGCGTGGCGCGACTGGCGCGGACGCCGACGGTTCGCGCAGTTGCCGGCCGCGGTACGCGAACGGACGGTGGCGCTGCGGCGGGAGTTACTCGGTTAGGCTGGTATCGAAGACCTTTACGGTCTTAAATTTGGCTTCGTGGTCGGCCACGAACTTCAGGTGGACGGGGGACACCTGGTAGGCGTCGTGTCCGGCCACGTCGTCGAACCAGAGGACGAGGTTGTAATCGAAGCTGTTGTCGACCACCCCGCGGGAGGGCGTGGCGGCGGATTTGCCGAGGAAAAGCCGGCGTACGGTCGGCGAGGCTTCCAGCTTGCGGACGCCTTCCTCGAAGGATTGCCGCTCGGCGTCGGTGAGGCCGTCCTGCAGCCAGAAATAGACGGTATGGGCCATACCGGGATCTTGGGTGGAATTCATCGGGGTAGATTGGGACCGGGGCGCCGTGCAGGCGCCGGCCAGCAGGATGAGGGCGAGCAGGCAGGTCAACAATAGCGGGCGGTCGTTCATTTTTGTAGCTTGTGCGGGCAAGATAGCCCGACCGTTGTAAACCGCTGCCATGACCATAATCATCATCCTCATCACCGTCCTGATCTCCTGGCAGGCGTTCAACAATCCGGAATTGCGCGGGAAGCTGATCTTCCTCCCGAACGCCATCAAGGAGCGGGGCGAGTACTACCGCTTCCTCACCCACGGCTTCGTGCACGCCGACTTCCGCCACCTGCTCTTTAATATGTACGCCCTGTACATCTTTGGGGAATCCGTGGAATTCGTGTTCACCCAGTACCTGTTCGGCCCCATGCTGGGCAAGGTTTTCTACCTGCTATTTTACCTGGCGGCCATCGTCGCGGCGAGCATCCCGGACTACCTCCGGCACCAGGACAACCGGGGATACGCCAGCCTCGGTGCCTCCGGCGGCGTGGCGGCCACGATCTGGCCCTACGTCATGCTCGCTCCCTGGAACTGGTTCATTTTTCCGCCCCTGCCGGCCATCCTACTGGGTATCGGCTACATCCTGTACAGCCACTACGCCGACAAGCAGGGCCGCGATAACATCGGGCACAATGCCCACCTGTGGGGGGCTATTTTCGGGCTACTTACCTACTCGGTGCTGGTGCTGGCCTTCGAGCCGGCACTGATGACCTATTTCCTGGAAGAACTGATGCAGCCCAAGGGGCCAAATTTCTAGCCCGGCGCGTCGTACCTTTGCCGCCCGTTAGCAAAATCTTCCGATCTATGGGACTCAAGTGTGGTATCGTCGGCCTGCCGAACGTGGGAAAGTCCACCCTCTTCAACGCGCTCACCTCGGCCAAGGCCCTGGCCGCCAACTATCCCTTCGCCACCAAGGATCCCAACCTCGGCGTGATCACCGTGCCGGACACCCGGCTGGATAAGCTCGAGGAACTGGTCAGTCCCCAGAAGGTGATCCCCACCACGGTAGACATCGTGGACATCGCCGGCCTCATCAAGGGTGCCAGCAAGGGCGAGGGGCTCGGCAACCAGTTTCTCGGCAACATCCGTGAGACCGACGCCATCCTGCACGTGGTGCGCTGCTTCGAAGATGATAATGTCGTCCACGTAGACGGCAGCGTGGATCCCGTCCGCGACAAGATGATCATCGACACCGAGCTCATCCTGAAGGACATCGACACTGTCGAAAAGAAAGTAGACAAGTTCCGCCGCACCGCCAAGAGCGGCGACAAGGAGGCCAAGCGCATCGTGGAGGTCGGAGAAGCCCTGCTGGCTCACCTCGAAGGGGAAAACCCCGCCCGCTCCTTCGAAACCGATGAGGACGGGCAGGAAGTCGTCAAGGAAATGATGCTGCTCACCGGTAAGCCGATCCTGTACGTCTGCAACGTCGACATTGACAGCATCGACGACGGCAACGAGCACACCCGCGCCTTCCGCGAATCCGTGGCCGGCGAGGAGGCCGAGATCATCCTGATCTCCGCCGGCATCGAGGCCGACATCGCCGAACTGGAAACCAAGGAAGAGCGCGCCGAATTCATCGATGAAATGGGCCTTGAGGAGCCGGGCGTCAACAAGGTCATCCGCGCCAGCTACTCCCTGCTCGACCTGGTGACCTACTTCACCGCCGGCGAGAAAGAAGTCCGTGCCTGGACCATCCGCCGCGGCACTAAGGCCCCCGGCGCCGCCGGCGTCATCCACTCCGATTTCGAGAAGGGCTTCATCCGCGCCGAGGTCATCCACTACACCGACTTCGTCCAGTACGGCTCCGAATCAGGTGCCCGCGACAACGGCAAGCTCAACGTGGAAGGAAAGGAGTACGTGGTGCAGGACGGAGACGTGATGCACTTCCGGTTTAATGTTTAGCGTGTAGTAGGTAGGGCTCACGCTTCTGACGCGGCGCTAATTGCTACAAGCTGAACCCTCCCCACCCCCTACCGTTTGGTGAGAAACCCGACTTCTATGCCCGACCAGCTTTACCTCACCGCCAAATTCGACCTGAAGGACCCCGACAAGATCGCGCCGGTGTTTCGCGAGCACGCCAGGGCCAGCCGCGCCAAGGAGGGCTGTCTGTTCTTCTACCTGATCCGCGACCGCGACAAACCCGCCCTATTCGCCACCATGGAGTGCTGGGACACCTACGCTCACTTCGAGCAGCACGTAGCCGATGATGAGCACACTGAGTTCCAGTCGAAGTTGAAGCCCCACCTCAACGGCGATCCGGAGGTCATGGAGGGGGATCTGATTTCTGGTATGGAGTGAATTAGCGGGTAGCGTCTAGCATGTAGTCTACACGCTACACGCTACCCCCTCTGCTACCGCGCCTTATTCACGATAGCATCCTGGTGATCGATACTCTCCTGGTGGATGGCCCGGAGGTACCCGTGCATGAACTCCTCGCTCAGTCCGTGGGCCTTGCCGCGCTTGCTGGTTTCGTGGAGGACTTCCTCCCAGCGGCTTTCCTGCAGGACGGCGATGTTGCGCTCGGCCTTGAATTCGCCGATCTGGTCGGCCAGCTTCATGCGGCGGCCGATCATGCCGATGAGGTCATTATCGATCTCGTCAATCTGCCGGCGGAGCTCGGTGAGGCGTTCCATTTCGACTTCGTCGGCGGTGGGCTTGCGGAGGCGCAGTCCCTGCAGCAGTTCGCCGAAGACGGCAGGGGTGATCTGCTGGGAAGCATCCGACCAGGCCTCGTCCGGACGGGGGTGTACTTCCGTCATCAGACCGTCGTAATTGAGGTTAAGGGCCTCCTGGGCCACCTCAGCCAGCATGTGGCGGTTGCCGCAGATGTGGCTGTTGTCAACGACCATCTGCAGGTCGGGAAACCGACGCTTCATCTCGATGGCCATCTGCCAGCGTGGCACGTTGCGGTAGATGGTCTCCCCGTGGTAGCTGAAGCCGCGGTGGATGAGGCCGATCTTGGTAATACCGGCCTTGTAGATGCGCTCGACGGCGCCGATCCAGAGTCCGAGGTCGGGGTTGATCGGGTTCTTGATCATCACCGGGATATCCGTGCCGTTGAGGGCATCGGCCACCTCCTGCACGCTGAAGGGGTTCACGGTGGTGCGGGCGCCTAGCCAAACGACGTCGATGCCGGCCTTCAGACAGTCGTAAACGTGGCTGGCGTTGGCCACCTCGGTGGTGGTCTTCAGACCGGTCTCCTCCTTAACGCGCTTGAGCCACTGCAGGCCTTCCTTACCTACGCCCTCGAAGCTGCCGGGGCGGGTGCGCGGCTTCCAAATGCCGGAGCGGAACAGATCGACCTGGTTGAGCTTGGCCAGGTCCCTGGCGCATTGCATGACCTGCCCTTCGGTTTCGGCGCTGCAGGGGCCGGCGATGACGATGCCGCGGCCGGGGGTAGGTTCGATGACCTTATCGATTTTCATATCCATGGTTGTATTGTTTTGCTTACGGTTGGGGAGTCGTTCGACTCAGGTTAGAATTTTTGCGATCTGGTTAGCCCGACAGATCCGCTCGTGGAATCCTTCGAAGTCGCGCTTGATCAGTTGGGTGCGGAAGCGGGACAACTGCTCGATGTGCTCGTCGAGGACATCCAGCACGTGGTCCCGGTTCTGCCGGAAAATGGGCACCCACATATCCGGGGAGCTCTTGGCGAGGCGTACCGTCGAGCTGAAGCCGGAACTGGCCAGTTCGAAGATGCGCTGCTCGTCCTTTTCCTTCTCGAGCACCGTGAGTGCCAGGGCGAAGGAAGCGATGTGCGAGATGTGGCTCACGTAGGCACAGTGCAGGTCGTGGGCGCCGCTTTCCAGGTGGGTGAAGGTCATGCCGGCGTTGCTGAAGACCCGCTTGGCCGTATCCACGGCGTCGGGCGCGCTCTGGTCGGCGTCCACGATCACGCAGGTCTTGCCCACGAAGAGATTCGGTACGGCCGCCTCCGGACCGCTGAATTCGGTACCCGCCATCGGGTGGCAGGCCACGAAGCGGGCGCGGTTAGGGTGGTCGCGGACGGTCCCCAGCAGCGTTTCCTTGGTAGAGCCTACGTCGAGTAGCGTCTGGTGCGGACCGATGATGTCCAGCAGCCGCGGCAGAAGGGTCAGCATGGCATCCATCGGGGTGGCCAGCACGATGACGTCGCAGCGGGGCACGCCCTTCTCGAGCGGCAGGTCCTCATCGATGAGCCGGCGGCGGATCGCCTTGTCCAGATTGTCCTGGCTGGCGTCTATACCGATGACGTGGGCTCCCATGCCGCTCTCCTTTAGGCTGATGGCCAGGGAGCCCCCGATCAGTCCGATACCGATGATGCCGATCACCATGGGGTGCTGGATTTATGGGCCGAATCGGCCGTTGCTTCCTGCCTGCCACCCAGGCGCCGCAGGGCCTCCTCTAGGGCTGGCACGGGACTGCACAGACTGATGCGTACGTAATCATTCCCCGCCGAGCCGAAGATGCCTCCGGGGGTGAGGAATACATCGTGTTCGTACAGGGCGCGGTCGCAGGTGCCGTATCCGTCGGTGGAGCCGGGGGTTTTGGCCCACAGGAACAATCCGACCTGGTCATCCCGGTACTCACATCCGAGGACGTCCATGATGCGGCAGGCTACCTCACGGCGCTTGCGGTATTCGTCGTTGAGGCGATCGTACCAATCCTGTCCGAGACCGAGGGCTACGGCCGCGGCGGCCTGAACGGGCAGGAACATGCCGCTGTCCATATTGGACTTAAAGCGAAGCACCGTCTGTAAATAGGTCTCCGCACCTGCGAGCACGCCCACGCGCCAGCCCGCCATATTCTGGGCTTTGCTAAGGCTGGACAGTTCCAGGGCCACCTCCCGGGCACCCGGCACGGAAAGGATGCTCTGTACCGAATCGGTTAGGATAAAGGCGTAGGGGTTGTCGTTCACGATTAGGATGCCGTTGCGGCGGGCGAAAGCGACCAGCTCAAAGTAGAAACCGGCCTTTGCGGCGGCGCCGGTGGGCATGTGCGGGTAATTGACCCACATGATCTTCACCTGGTCCAGCCCCCCGGCTTCGAGCCCCTGCAGATCGGGTAACCAGTCGTTCTCCTCGCGGAGCTCGTAGGAACGGACGCGACCGCCGGCCAGCTCCGTGGCGGAGCGGTAGGTGGGATAACCCGGATTTGGCACGAGCACTTCATCGCCGGGATTGAGGAAGGACATGCTTACGTGCATGATGCCCTCCTTGCTCCCCATCAGGGGCAGCAGTTCGCGTTCGGGATCGAGGTCCACGCCGAAGTAGCGGGCGTACCAGCCGGCGAAGGCGGCTCTCAGTTCCGGCCGGCCGGTGTAGGGTTGGTAGCCGTGGTTACCGGACTGCCGGGCACTGTCGGTGAGGGCTTCCAGCACTTCGGGTGCCGGCGGCAGGTCGGGACTCCCGATACCCAGGTTCAGGATATCCTTGCCGGCGGCCCGCAACCGGGCGATCTCCCGCAGCTTCTTGCTGAAGTAGTACTCCTCGGTGTGGCCGAGCCGGTCGCTGACGGGAATGATGGGGGTCATGGTGGTTGGGGATTTTACGGGGCTAGGGTTTTTCGCCGGAGGAATAAATGCCCAGTATGCGCAGTTCCTGGGTGATGGGCTGGATCCCGGCGATGGCCTCCGCCACGGTGATGTTGCCGGTAAGCAAAAAGTCTACGTAGAAGCGGTACTGCCACGGCCGGCCCACGATCGGCGTACTCTGGATCTTGGTCAGGTTGATCTTGTAGGCGTCTAGGACCATCAATACCCGGGAGAGGCTGCCGGCCTCGTGGCTCACCGAAAAGCTCATGCTCACCTTGTCGCCCTCGTCCTTACTCACGTCCCGCCCCCGCTCCAGGACGAGGAAGCGGGTGTGGTTGAGCTTATTGGTTTCGATGCCCTGCGCCAGAATGTCCAGGCCGTAGAGCTCGGCCGCGAGCGTATGGGCCACTGCGCCACGGCTGCGGTCGTCGCATTCGCTTACTTGGCGGGCACTGAGGGCCGTGTCGACGTCCTCGATGAGCTTGATGCGGGGCCAGCTTTTAAAAAATTCCCGCACCTGCATCAGGGCGATGGGATGGCTGTATACCTCGCGGAGCTCCTCGATGGCCACTCCCGGCAAGGCCATGAGGTTTTGGCGGATACGCAGGTACACCTCGCCAGTAATGCGGAGGTTGGAACGCTGCAGGAGATCGTAGTTTTCCATCAGGCTGCCCGCCAGGGTGTTCTCGATCGCCATGAGGGCGAGGTCGCTTTCGCCTTCGTGGACCTGCCGAACCACGTCGGCAAAGGTATGACCGGGCACCGTGATGACGGTGGAGTTGGTGAAGTACTGCCGGGCGGCGGCCTCGTGAAAGGCGCCGGCGTAGCCCTGAATACTGACGCGCAATTGCCGGTGGGCGGGTTGAGTGGTCATGCCTGTTGAAATAAAAAAAGCGGCCCCGGATGTGGGGGACCGCCATTGCTGTTACTATCCATTGGTGTGTTCAGCGTCCCCCCTACTCGCGCAGGCCGTAAAAGCTAAACCAGAAATAGAAGGAGGATTTGATCATCGTGCCACAAACCTACGGCCTTGGTTCTGAAACACAAAATGTTGTTATGGCAACGGCCGTGAATTAGTTCCTCAACCATCGCTCCCGCGAGTCGTTACTTATTCGCCCGGATTTACTTTCTCCTCCGGGCCACTAACTTTACCGCATGGATACTTTGATTACCGTCGGGCAATTGGTGTTGAGCCTGTCCATCCTTATCGTACTGCACGAGTTCGGCCATTTTCTGCCGGCCCGGCTCTTCGGTACCCGCGTGGAAAAGTTTTACCTCTTCTTCGACCCCGGGTTCAGCCTTTTCAAGAAGCAGATCGGGGAGACCGAATACGGCATTGGCTGGCTGCCCCTGGGCGGTTACGTCAAGATCAGCGGTATGATCGACGAGAGCTTCGATACCGACCAGATGGAACAGGAACCCCAGCCCTGGGAATTCCGCTCCAAGCCGGCGTGGCAACGGCTCATCATCATGCTCGGTGGGGTCACCGTCAACTTTATCCTGGGCTTCTTCATCTACGCCATGGTCCTCTTCGGCTACGGAGAGGAATACTTCCCGGCGGAGAACATCACGGCCGGCATCGTTGTCGACAGCCTGGGCCAGGAGATCGGCCTGGAAACCGGCGATAAGATTATTTCGGTCGGGAACGTACCCTTTGAGCGGTTCAATGATCGGATCGTCCTACGCGAGATCGCCATCAACAACGCCCGCACCATTGAGGTGGACCGGGGCGGACGCGAGGTGGCAGTAGCCGTCGACCCGAAGTGGACCGACGTGCTTACCCGCTACGAGAATAAGAACGCCCGCCTGTTCGGCATGCGGGTGCCCCTCGTGGTGGGCGATGTTTCCCCGGACGGACCCGCCGAAGGCGCCGGCCTGGTAAAGGAAGACCGGATCGTCAGCGTCAACGGCACCCCTACCCCCTACTTCGACCAGTTTACCGACGCAGTTCGTCCGCTAAAGGGACAGGCCGTCACCCTCGGCATTCAGGCGAAGGACAGCGAGGCCGTCCGAGAGGTGCCCATTACGCTCACCGAAGACGGTCGCATCGGCATCGCCGTAGCCCCTCCCGAGTACTTCTACGATACCGAGCGCCAGGAGTACACCCTTCCCGAGGCCATCCCGGCGGGCATCCAGCAGGGCGTCAACTTCCTTGGTGATCAGTTCAAGGCCTTCGGACAGATGTTCGCCGGCAAGATCAAGGTGACCGAGAGCCTGGGCGGCTTTGCCAGTATCGGCTCCATGTTCGGCAGCACCTGGAATTGGGAGCGCTTCTGGTATATGACCGCCTCGCTATCCCTCATCCTGGCCTTCATGAACCTGCTTCCGATCCCCGCCCTCGACGGCGGCCACGTCATGTTCCTGCTGTACGAGGTCGTCACCGGCCGAAAGCCCAGCGACAAATTCATGGAACGCGCCACCATGGTCGGCTTCGTGATCGTGCTCGGACTGGTCGTACTCGCCAACGGACTCGATATCTGGCGCTGGATCAATAACTAATGACCAATTACTTCGACTTTTTCGGACTCACCCCCTCCCCCAAGGTGGACCAGGGGCTACTGAAGCGTTCTTTTTACGCCAATAGCAAGCGGTTTCACCCCGACTTCCACACCCTGGAAAGCGATGACCGGCAGCAAGAGGTACTGGAGAAAAGCACGCTCAACAACCAGGCCTTCAAGGTGCTTTCAGACGACGACCAGCGGTTGCGCCACCTGCTCGAATTAAAGGGAAGTCTCGGCGAGGAAGGCAGCAACCAGGTGCCCCAGGACTTCCTGATGGAGATCATGGAAGTCAACGAGGCCCTGATGGAACTTGAATTTGAGGACGATCCCGCCGCCCGGCAAAAACTCGAGGGCCTGATCGCTCAACTGGAAGCCGATCTAGATCGGGAGGTGGCGCCGGTGATCGACCACTACGACGACAATGCAGCCGAAGCCGAGCAACTCACCGCCCTAAAAGACTACTACCTCAAGCGCCGGTACCTCCTCCGCCTGCGCGAAAAGATCTGATCCGCATGCTTATCCTGTTATCTCCGGCGAAGACGCTAGATATGTCCGCCGTAGAAGGGCCCACCTCCGAGCCCCGCCTGTTGAAGGACACCCATCAGCTCGTCCGCACCCTTCGGAATAAATCCAAGTCCAGCCTTTCAGCGTTGATGTCCGTTAGCGACAAGCTCGTGGATCTGAACCACGCCCGCTTCCAGTCCTTTCAGACCGAACCCGCCGGTAAGGCAGCCCTGCTGGCCTTCATGGGCGATGTGTACCAGGACCTCGGCGCCGCCGATTTCGATGATCCGGAAATGGAGTTTGCCGACCGGCAGATCCGCATTCTCAGCGG
>JBGTHX010000094.1:0-1755 GCA_041746055.1 Lewinella sp.
AATCGCCGAGGCCCAACGCTGTGAGCATTATGAGATTTCCGGCTATGGTACCGCTACGCAGTACGCGATGACCTTGGGCCACGATAAGATGGTCAAGGTTCTCGACGCTATTCTGGACGAGGAATCCAGGTTCAATGAGGAACTGAACGATCTGGCTATCCAGGAGATCAACAAGAAGGCAGTGTAGGTTCGCCGGACTACCGCTGCAATTTCCGCCCAGTCCGTTTCCCGCGCTCCGCCGCGATAATCCTCACAGTTTGCCACTTCAATTGGGGGAGCACGGACTACCGACGGGCGTCCCACCGTTCCGAGGCCCCCGGCTACTTTTGGGTGGGGGCGCAGGAAACGAATTGTCCTAAGCGCAGCTTCGGTTTGGTCCGGCGTAAGTTCCATGTCGTTTTTTGCTGCACCCATCTGGACGGCCGCCGCATCATTCTTCCCGAAGTCGACTTGTGGTCGCCCACTGTGGACACCAAACAGTATTAAAAGCAAGGTGGTGAACCATACCCAACCCAGTTCCTGATTGCCCTGAAGTGTGTGAGTGACACTATCTTATCTTTGACCGCTTGTAGATCGAGCAGGGTCTCGTTGACGTCGAAGAGGAGAACCTTGCAGCTAATAGGCAAGGTTAGCTTAGTTATGGATTGATGAAAAGCCGGATTTGCTCCGCGATATCCGGCGCCTGATCCTCCTGCAAAAAGTGCTTGCCCGGCAGCTTGTGTACGGTAGAAAGCCCCGCTACGCGTTTGATCTCTTCGCCATAGCGTTCGTAGGTCAGCCCGGGATCCTCCTTCCCCCAGATCGCCTGTACGGGGTAGGCCACGCCTTGTACCGCGCGGTAACAGTGGTCACGGAAGGATTCGGAGTCCGGAAAACTGCGCATGATCTTCAGAAAGGCGGTGCCGCCATCGTCCCGCTTGAGGAGCTCGACGTAGGCATCGCGCTCTTCGGAGGGAATGCCGCTGGTGTCTGATACGCCCAGCCCCTTCCACATCAGTTGCCAGGTCAGGTGGTTCATCGAGGCCAACTCCAGCTCTCCCGCTACCGGCAATTCGAAGGGGCGCATCGGTAGCGGCTTTTGAAAGTTGACCACGTCGATCCAGGTATTGAGGATGGTCAGGGAAAGTACGCGCTCGGGGTGATCGGCGGCAAGCGAGAAACCTACCGGGCCGCCCACGTCATGCACTACCAGGTGGTAGCGGTTCAGCCCCAGTTCTTCGGCAACCCGGGCCGCAAATTGCGCCAAATGGTCAAAGCCGTAGTCGTAATCGGCGGGTCGGTCGGAAAAACCTAGCCCGGGCAGATCAAAGGAGATGCCCCGCAGGCCGCGTGCGGCAAGCTCGTCGATCACTTTACGGTATAGGTAGGAGGAGGTCGGCACCCCGTGCAGGCAGAGAACGGGTTCGCCCTGCCCCTTTTCGAGCACGAAAGTTTGCAGTCCATCAACGCTAATAAAGCGGCCGGCAGCCCGGTGGGAATTCAGTACGTCAGCGGTAGTGTGGGTACCCATGCGGCAGTCGTTTTTGTCAGTACAGCGGGCGGGGCCGCAGGTTCGGTGACTGCACCCGCATTCCCGCCCAAAACTGCGCACAAAAGAAGTCGGTTCTTCGTCAAATATAGTGGGTCGCGTATTTTGAGCCATGGACAACGAGCTACCGATTTTCACTACGGCTCTTGGATTGAGCAGCCCTTGGTTCATTCGCGAAGTCAGCTTTCAGCTTGAGCAGGGTAAGCGAATTTTACACATTGAGGTTG
>JBGTHX010000095.1:0-8230 GCA_041746055.1 Lewinella sp.
CCGAGCCAAACGCCATGGTCGTTGCCACCCTCACCGCCGCCGGCCACCCCGCCGCGCGCACGGTGCTGCTGAAGGAAGTGGGCGACCGCGGTTTTATCTTCTACACGAACTATGACAGCCGCAAGGGCCAGGAGATCGACGCCCATCCCCACGTGGCCGTCGTCTTTAACTGGCTGGAGCTGCAGCGCTCGGTCCGCATCGAGGGCCGCGTCGAAAAGCTGGACGAACAGACCTCCACCGAGTACTTCCAGAGCCGGCCCAAGAAGAGCCAGATCGGTGCCTGGACCAGCCCCCAGAGCGACGTGATCCCCGACCGGGAGTTCCTCGACCAGCGCAAGGAAGAACTGGAAGAAAAGTACCGCGACGCCGAGGTGCTGCCCAAGCCCGCAGACTGGGGCGGCTACGTGGTGATCCCCCACCTCATGGAATTCTGGCAGGGACGCAGCAGCCGTCTCCACGATCGCCTCGCCTACACCCGCGACGACGAGGACGCCGACCGCTGGACCCGCGAGCGCCTCGCCCCCTAAACCGATCCCCGATGAAGACCGACGCCAACTGGGCCCTCTTGCAGACCGACATCGCCGCCTACCACGCCCCCCTCGGCGAGGCGGCCGGCACCGTGCTGGATGAGAAGGTGAGCAATTACCCCATATTCGTGGCCTACGCCGGCGAGGACATCGAAAGCCTGCCCGGCATCTTCCTGCTGGAAGTACCCACCTCCCGGGAGCTGGTATGGACCGTCAACGTCACCACCCTCGAGGAGCTCGTGGCCCGGCAGGTGGTCACCCAGGAAAAGATCGACCCCTTCCGCAAGGTGTATAAGGACCACCCCGACAGCTTCTGTTTCCTCATCATCGACGAGGCCGGCGGCCGCTTCGGCTTCGTCGACCGGAAGACCGCCCACGCATGATCTCCGAAGCCACTATCGACCGCACCCTGGACCGCCTCGAGCAGGGGGGTGAGGGATACGAGGAGCAGGTCCGCGATTTCGCGGAAAGCCAGCCCGAACTGATGGAATACCTCACCAACGAGGACGTGGAGGCCTTCACCGAGGCCGAGCGGGAGTTGCTGCTCTTCGCCGCCCTGGTGATCTACCAGTCGGTCGACGACGAGCGCGCCGGCCTCTCCGAAATTACCGGCGACGAGATCTCCGCCGCCGAGGAGCGCAACTACGAGATCATGGGGGACAGTAAGGGCCCCACCCTGCGCGACCGCCTCACCCCCTTCTTCGAGCAGAGCGGGGAAGAGGAATTGCTGGCCTTCGTGGAGGACCTCACCCTCTCCGAGGACGAGGACAACGAGATCTCGCCCGAAGCGCGGGAACCCTTCTTCGTAACCCTGAAGACGATCATCGATACCCTTACCTGAGCGCCAGTTCGCGGGTGCGCGTTTCCCGGGCCCCATCTACCGTGAGCAGCAGCACGAATCCCACCAGGCCGAGCGCGGAAACCGCGTAGATCGATATCCCGTACCCGAATAGCGCGGCCAGCTGAAAGCCCACCACCGGCGTAAGTACGAAGGCCAGCGAGTAGCTTGCCGACAGCAGGCCTAGGTACTCCCCCCGCCGGGCGGCCGGGGCGTGCTTGGCCACGTAGGTGCTCGTGAAGGGCATCAGCAGGATCTCCCCGAGGGTAATGAGCAGGATCCAGACTATCAGAAAGGCGTAGCCCGTCAGCACGGCCACCGGCAGGATCAGGTAGCCGGCCAGGATGAGCACCGTGCCGGTCAGCATCACGTAGATGGGGCGGTAGCGGCGGTCGGACACGTACACCAGCGGCATCTCGATCAGCACGATCACCACCCCGCTGATGGTGAGCAACAGCCCGAATTGCGCCTCCGAGTAGCCGTTGCCCGTGAGGTACACCGGCACCGTACTGAAAAATTGGAAGAAGCAGGTGATGATGCAGGCGTTGGCCAGGATCATCCGCACCAGCCAGGGCTGCTTCAGGCCGGGTCGCGTCTCTTCCAGCGGCGCTCCGTCCGGCGGGGTCGCGGGTGCCGAGGAAACCAGCGGGCGCGAGGTTTCGTCCGCGGGCAGGGTGACCAGGAACAGGGCCGCCGCCAGCCAGTAGGTGATGCCGTCGGCCCAGAAGAGGCTTTCGTAACCGTAGACCGCGATCAGCAGCCCGCCCAGGGCCGGACCGATCGAGAAGCCGAGGTTGGCGGCCAGCCGCTGCAGCCCGTAGGCCTGGGTAAGATTCTCGGGGGAGGAGTACACCGCGATGGCCGCGCGGTTGGCGGGCCGGAAGGCATCGGCGACCAGGGAAGTCAGGAATACCAGCACGCAGAGGAGCCAGAACGTCTCCACTTGTCCGATAATGATGTGCAGCGCACCCGCGACTACCAGGCTGAATACCATGATGTGCCAGGAGCCGTAGCGGTCGTTGAGCAGGCCGCCGACGTAGTTGCCCACGATGCCGCCCGCCCCAAAGGCGCCCATCACCCAGCCGGCATCGGTGGCCGTGTAGCCCATCGAGTTTACCAGGTACACCGAGAGGAAGGCGATCACCATGGCACCGCTCCGGTTGACCACCATGACCAGGGAAAGCAGCCACACCTTGCGGGGCAGACCCGAGAAGGACCGGACGTAAAGCCGACGGACGCGGGGCAGCAGGGGGATCATGGCGGAAGCTTGTGGGCGGAGATAACGACCGCTTCTCTGCACAAGTTCCCGGAATGAACTTTAAGTTTGTCGCTACAAACCGTCTCCATCGCCATGGCCGGCAGGAAAGAAAAGTTCGTTATCGGGAGCATTCGCAGGTTGCTCAATGGTACGGCGCGCATGTCGCGCCGCCAGGCCGGTGCGTTGGGCTACTACCTGTTGAGCAAGCCCCGCCGGGCGGCCGACGAGCCCCTGAGCACCATCTTCATGCAGGAAGCCGAGCGCCACACGTTCGAAACCCAGGGGAACCAGATCCAGTGTTATCACTGGCCGGGTAAGGGCCCGAGCGTACTCCTGCTCCACGGCTGGGAAAGTCATACCGGCCGCTGGTTCGCCTTTTTCGAGCCCCTGCGCAAGGCGGGCTATTCCATATACGCCTTCGACGCTCCCGCCCACGGCAAGAGCGAGGGCCGACGTTTCAATGCCCTGATCTACGCCGAGGCCCTGGCCGCCTACCTGGAGCACCTGGGCAGCGCGCCGGATTTCTGGATCGCCCATTCCGCCGGCGGCATGGCGGCCATCCTCTATCTCACGGAGATGGACCCCCACTACGAGCCCAAGCAGCTCATCAATATGGCGGTGCCCGGTGAGCTGGAGCACTTCATCGATAAGTTCTGCGATTTCCTGGGGGTCCACGATAAGGTCAAAAAGGGTATCGACGATCAGTTCCGCCGGAAACTCGACGTCAGTTTTTCCGACATCTCTTTCGTGAATTACGCCCGCAACCTCCGCGTGCCAGGTCTCATCGTTCACGACGAATGCGATGACCTCGCGCCCATCACCGGCGCCTACAAGATGCACGAGAACTGGCCGGGCTCCAGCCTGATCACCACCCGGGATTGCGGGCACAGTCTGACCGGCGATCTCATCCCCGCCATGGTGCTGGAATACCTCCGCCACTGCCGGGTGGCCCGCTAGCGTATTCCCGGAGCGACTTACAACCATGAGGCGGGCGGAGCCGTTGCACTAGATAGCTAGTAACCCACACCCTTATGGCCTCCTCTCCCACCGTTGGTATCGACGACTTTTCCGTGTACCTGCCCCAGCTCTTCCTCTCCGTCGAGACCCTCGCCACCGCCCGTGACCTACCCTACGCCAAGTTCAAGCAGGGCCTCGGCCTCGAGCAGATGGCCCTCGCCGATGCCCGGGAGGACACCGCCACCATGGCCGCCAACGCGGTGCTGGACCTCATGCACAAGAATGATCTCGATCCCTGCGACCTGGGTCGCCTTTACCTGGGCACCGAGAGTTCCCTGGACGGCGCCAAGCCCACCGCCACCTACGTGCTGGATATGCTCAGCGATCACTTTGCCGATTCCTACGGCCCCAACTGCTTTCTCCACTGCGACGTGGTAGACATGACCTTTGCCTGCATCGGAGCCGTTGACGCCCTCCAGAATACCCTGGAGTGGGTCGCGGCGAAGGAAGGGCGCATAGGTATCGTAGTGGCGAGCGACAGCGCCAAGTACGAAATGAACTCCACGGGTGAATACACCCAGGGTGCCGGTGCAGTAGCCATGCTGGTGAAGCAGTCGCCCCGGTTGCTGGCGATCGACCCCGATTTCGGCGTCGCCACCCGGCCCGCCCACGATTTCTTCAAGCCCAAACGCAAGGTCAGCAAGCGCGAGATCATCCGGGAAGTGATCAACCTGCTACCCGATCTGTCCGCTGAGGACTACCGCATTTCGGAGCTGGAAAAGAAACTCACGGAAGGATTGCAGGTAAAAGGTATCCTAGACTGTAACGAGCACTTTCTTACCCTGCACAAGGATACCCCGGTCTTCGACGGTCCCTACAGCAACGAATCCTACCAGGCCCGCATCCGCGAGGCGCTGATGGATTACCGCCGACGCCACGGCAAACGTTCCGGCCGACTGCAGGACGACTACGCTGCCTTCGCCTTCCACCTGCCCTACGCCTACCAGGCCCGGCGGATGTTCTCGGAGATCTTCATGGAGGAGCTCAAGGCTAACCGCAACTGGGAAGCCTTCACCGACCGCAACCAACTCGACGTACCCTGCGCCGACGACTACAACGACCGGGAAGCCTACCTCACGAAGTGCAGCGAATTCCTGCGCTCGGTGACCAAGACCGAAGACTATAAGCAGTTCGTGGACGCCTACATCGCGCCCGGCGACTGGGCCAGTTCCCGCGTGGGCAACCTCTACTCCGGCAGCGTATTCCTGAGCCTAATGGCGATCCTGGAAGCCGCCTTGCACAATGGTGAAAGCCTGTCCGGCCGTGACCTGCTCGTGTTCGCCTACGGGAGCGGCTCAAAGGCGAAAGTGTTTGCCACCACCGTGCAGGAGGGCTGGGAGGAAAAGACCCGTCAGTTCGACCTGCAACTCCGCCTCGACCACCGGCAGGAGATCGACTATGCGACTTACGAGCAGCTGCACCGCTGCAGCTTACGGGAGAATGTCACCGAGCACGGAGAAGGCACCTTCTTCCTAGCCGATGTACACGATACCCGAGATGAGACCGAAGGCGCACGCCACTACGGCTACTCCGCGAACGCTATGGCATAAAAAAAGCCGGGGATTCCCCCGGCTTCGACAAATGTTGCAAAAAATAAATTCTTGAGGTTTAAGCTCTAAAAGCTTTCATAAAAGGAGTGGCAATTGCCTTCGATGCCGCAAATATAAGTAGTTACATTGTTATACAGAACAAATAGCTGATAAATCGCGGGCGGCTCCCCCGTATGTAATTATTTAGCGTATAGATTCTATCTGAACTCTGGCAGGCTGTCCGGAAGAATCCCCTCCCGAAGCAGGCTGTCCTGCCGGAGACTGTCCTGTAACAGGCTGTCCCGCAGCAAAGTATCAAACCGAATCTCGAAGGGGAAGAGCGGTCTCAGCGGAAGCGGCCCTGAAAGCTCCTGGGGAACCGGCTCACCGGGCCGTCCCGGCCGCGGTGGCCGGCCGGCGATGCGGCGCATACGGCGTGCCCGCTCCAGCAGCAGCGTATCGGCGCGGGCGATGGCTGCGGTGATCACCCGCTCCTGGCAATCCTCAAGGAGGTTCTGGCGGATGGATGCTACCTGTTCGGCGGCCCGCTCCTCGATCACTTGCTGGGGGTCGATCTCCGTGGGTCCGCAGGCCAGGAGGAGCAGCAAGAGGGTACAGGCAATGGTCCGGGTCATCATTGGCTGATCTCCTGTCCCAGTCGGGTCCGTAATCTGGTCTCCTCCTCCAGGCGCCGCTGCACGATGCTGTCGGTGGCTACGGCTACGCGGTCCTCAAAATTGAGCTGGCAGAGGCTATCCAGCAGGGGCCGCAGCGAATCGATGCGGGCGGAGGCAATTTCCCGGTAGGCATCGCGCTGGTCCGGGGTCAGCTGGATACGTACGCTCTCGTCACCGTGGCAGCCAAACAGGCCGGCCAACAGCAGCAGCAGGGGGAGAAGGGTGCGCAGCGGCTTCACGTCACAAACTTACGGAGGCTTTACCGTTCCCGGGCGCGGGCATCCTACCTTCGTGACAGAAACACCCCCCCACACATGGATGCCCTGCGGATAGGAATTACGGTTGGAGATGTCAACGGCATCGGACCCGAGGTGATCGTCAAGGCGCTGAGCCGGCGGGGTATCCTGGACCTCGTTACGCCGGTAGTCTATGCCTCCGAAGCCGTATTCGCCCCTTATCTGGCCGAAGAATCCGAACTGGAATTCGTAACCATCCCGGACGCGGAGAGCGCGGAGGAAGGCACCGTGAGCCTCATCTCGTGCTGGAACGGCGATCCCGAACTCAGCCCGGGACAGGCCACCGAAGCCGGCGGCCGGGCCGCCGCCAGATCCCTGGAGCGGGCGGTCGATGACCTGAAGGAGGGCCGTATTGATGCCCTGGTCACCGCACCGATCAATAAATCGGTAATGCCCAAGGACGATTTCCCCTACCCCGGCCACACCGAAATGCTCACGGCCCGCCTGGAGGCTTCCGAAAGCCTGATGTTCCTGGTGGCCGATGAGCTGCGCGTCGGGGTGGTCACCAACCACATCCCGGTGTCCGAAGTGGCCGGCCGGGTCACCCAGGCCAAGATCCTGGAGAAGCTGAAGATCATGGACCTGAGCCTGCGCGCCGACTTCGCCATCGTGAAGCCCCTCATCGGGGTACTCGCCCTCAATCCCCACGCCGGGGACGAGGGCCGCATCGGCAACGAAGACGATAAGGTGGTACGCCCCGCCGTGGAGAAGGCAAAGGAGGAGGGTATCATGGCCTTCGGCCCCTACCCCGCCGACGGCTTCTTCGGCAGCGGCAACTACCGGAAATTCGATGCGGTGCTGGCCATGTACCACGACCAGGGGCTGATCCCCTTCAAGGCCCTGAGCTTCGGCAACGGCGTAAACTTTACCGCGGGCCTGTCAGCCATCCGCACCTCACCCGATCACGGTACCGCTTACGACCTGGTCGGACAAGACAGGGCAAGTCCGGACTCCTTCCTGGCGGCCCTTTTCCTTGCCCGGGAGACCTTCGCGAACCGCGAGCGCTACACCGAAGACACTGCCAATCCGCTGGAGAGCCGGATGCACCTGGTCTACAAGCGCAAGCCGCGGGCCGAAAGCCGCAAGGGCGGCCGCGGCGGTAAGCGCTAAAGCGACCAAAGATTAGCGCGCGCGGTCCAACAATAACGGAGGCGCGGCCATTAGTACCGCAATCCGCTCCCCTATGCGTCGCTACCGCCTCCCGGTCATCATTTTCTTCGCCCTGTATGCCGCGGTGGCCGTGTACGGCTGTTTCCGCCTGACCTTCTCCTTCGACTTTCAGCAGTTCTTTCCGCGGGGCGACGAGGACCTGGAGTTCTTCATGGAATTCATCGATGAATTCGAGGGAGACGATAACTTCCTGCTCGTCGCGCTGGAGCGGGAGCCCTCCGTCTTCGATAGCACCTTTTTGGCTAAGGTGCAGGACTTTTCCATACGAGCCCGCACGGTGACCGGTGTGGAGGGGGTGCAGTCGCTCACCTCCTTCGGCTACCCGATCAAAACGCCCTTTGCCATCACGACCATCCCCGCCATTCACCTGGACGACCCGGGGCGATACGCGGCCGACAGTGCCCGAATCATGGCCGACGAGCGCTTCGTGGGGAACCTCATCAACCGCCGCGGTACGGCCCTGGTGACCGTGCTCAAAACGCCCAGCCTCATCACCCTGGACCAGAGCCGGGCGCTGATGGCCGGCCTGGACAGCCTGGTGGCCACCTACGACTTCCCGGGCTACCACTACCTCGGTCCGGCCTACTTCCAGCAGGAACTGGTGGACGTTCAGATCCGTGAGGTGGCCGTCTCGGCCCTGGTGTCCGGTCTGCTGGTCACGCTCGTGATGTTCTTCCTCTTCCGGCGGCCCCTGGGCATCGCGGTGGCCCTGGTGAGTATCGCTCTCGGCC
The DNA here is from genome assembly GCA_041746055.1 of Lewinella sp. GTDB lineage: Bacteria > Bacteroidota > Bacteroidia > Chitinophagales > Saprospiraceae > Neolewinella. Next base: position 8,044 of record JBGTHX010000095.1, read on the forward strand.
TGCTACTCTTCATGGGTACCCTGGGTATCCTCGGGCGCGAGCTCAACGCCATTGCCGCCCTCTATCCGGTACTGATGATCATCGTGGGCACCTCCGACGTGATCCACATCATGTCGAAATACATCGACGAGTTACGAAAGGGACATGATAAGGAGACGGCCATCAGGATCTCCATGAAGTAGATCGG
>JBGTHX010000096.1:0-3493 GCA_041746055.1 Lewinella sp.
GCGTAGTTGGTGATGCCGGCCCGCAGGGTGTCTACGCCGCGGATGGGGTAGACCGAGAGCCAGGCCTCGCCGGAAGCCACCACGCGTGCGCAGACCTCCCGCGCGTACGCGCCGGGATCCGGGTGACCGGGCCGGGAGAAGCAGACCACCGGCAGTGGGGTATCGTTTGCAACGGTCCAGCCGGACTCCTTCAGGCGTCCGCGCAGGTAGTCGCCGAGTTCGACGTGGCGGCGGATGGTCTCGGCGTAGCCGTCCCAGCCGAAGACGAGCAGCGACAGGTACATCCGCAGCCCCAGGAAGCGCCGCGACCACTGGATGGTGTGGCTGTAAGGATCGACGGTGGAGAGCTCCTTTCCCTCCCGCGGCATGTACGCGGCGGTGGTGCGGAAGGTCTTGTCGAGAATCTCCGGACGGCGGGTGAGGAAGAGTCCCGTCCCCATGGGCACCGAGAGCCATTTGTGGATGTCGGTGGTGATCGAATCGGCCCCTTCGATGCCCCGCAGCCAGTCTTTGTAGCGATCGTTGAGCACCGCGGCGCCCCCGAAGGCGGCATCTACGTGCAGCCAGACGCCATACTGCCGGCAGAGGTCGCCGATGGCCATCAGGTCGTCGATGGAGGCGGTGCCCGTGGTGCCGGCCGTGGCGATCACCATGACCGGTAGCTTCCCGGCTTCGACCGCGCCACTCAGCCGGTTGTGTAGTTCGGAAACCGACATCCGCAGGCCGTCGTCGGTGGGGACCTGCACCACCGCCTCCAGGCCGAGCCCGGCCACCCGCGCCGCCTTGACCACCGAGTGGTGGGCCTGCTCCGAGCAAAACAGCAGCGGCTCGCCGTCGAAGGCCCGGTAGCCCCGGTTGGCGTAGTCCGGGAAGCGGTGGTTGAGCGCGCAGAGCACCCCCGTCAGGTTGGCCTCGGCCCCGCCGCTGGTGAAGGTGCCGTCGATGCAGTCCTCCACGTAGCCGAATTTTTTCCCGTACTCACTCACCAGGTAGCGTTCGACCTCCACGGCGAAGGGCGAGTGGCTCCAGGCCGCCAGCTGGGGATTGAAGTAGGCCGCGATCAGGTCGGCTAGGATGGAGGGGAAGTTCGTCCGCGGATTATACAGCCCGAAGTACATCGGATGCGGCACGTGCACCTGGTAGGTCCGCAGGTTTTCCATCACGGCATCTACGGCCGCGCCCGCCTCCAGGGGCTCCGCGAAGTCGAAGCGGCGTATGAGTTCGCGGATCTTTTCCGGGTCGAGCTCCGGGGATACCCGTAGGTCGCGGGTATGGGCGTAGTAGTCCTCGAGCTGGGGGAGTAGCTGGGTGAGCAGTTGCTGCCGTTGGCCGGCGGTCAGGTCGAAGTGCATGCGACGGGGGAGTTAACGAGTACCAATAGTACGCATTCGGGCGGCGGCGCGCGGGTGCAACGGAGCCCCCCGCCACCGGTTACCCCAGCACGAGCCAGTAAATCAACAGGGCCAGCAGCACACACAGCAGAAAGGCCAGCGCCAGCAGGCGGAAGGTGAAGCTGAAGCGCCCCAGCAGGGGCAGGCTTTCGGTGAGCAGTTCGAGCTCGTGCAGGGGACCGAAATCTTCGCCCCGCAGGGGTCCGTCGACCGGCAGGCCCTCCCGTTGCAGCGTCGCCACGGCGTCTGCGTAGTCGGCCTCCTTCACCTCCACGATGGCGCCGCGGTTGCCGAGCAGGTAGGCCCCCACATACAGGCTGTGCTCGAACAGCACGCGGTAGCACAGGCCCTCCCGGTGGAGCGACAACTTGATGAGGGTGAGGGTCTGGAGGTCCAGCACCTCGGTGAGCCGGAGGTAAATTGAATCCGCGGATTGGATACGGTAGGGAAATTGCTTGCACGGTAAACGCGTAGCCCACGGTTTCGGCCGGCTGGATCTGGCTTTCGCCTCTTCTGATTCAGTGTGTGGACATCTTATGGGACTGATGTTATAACTAAATTTTGAATTTAACATGATTGGTAAAATATTATTTGCCATCCGTACCAAGCAATAACCGTTTTGCGTTAAGTTTTTCCACTACCATCTCCTGTAACCCGCTTAAGGTGGGTGGGCTTCCTTATTGATTCGAATACGTACACAGCTAACCTCATGAGTATCACCCCCAATTACCACCGCGTCCTGCCCGGAGATGCGGAGCGGCGGATCGATCTTTCCTTTTCCGTTGCTGAGATCAAGACCTTACACGCCATCCTGCTGGATGCCATTGACCTGGCCGACCGGGAAGAAAACACCAGTTACCCGGCCCAACTCCAACTTTCGACCAAGCTCGAGGACTCCCTGGCCTCCCTCAATTCGGAAACGAAAGTTACTCCCTACCGGATGACCGATAATCCGCAAACCGACGGCGTACGGATGTAGCCTTACCACTTTTCTGCTTGGGGGGGGTGATCCGTGCTACGGCGTCACGGTTAGGCGCAGGGTCCGATGCCGGCGGCCGGAACGAATCGTGACGAAGGAAATTCCGGGCTGCATATTCAGTTCCTTCAGGTAAGCGAGTTGGGCCGAGCGCCAGTGACCGGTCCGGAAGCCCCACAGGGTGATGCCGGTGACGGCGGGGTGGTTCCAGAACAGCCCGAAGATGCGCTCGTACTCGGCCTTCTGGAAGGAGTCGCGGATGGCCACGTCGTCCGTGAATTCGTAGGCATCGTTGAGGTTCCCGTCGATGTCCAGCTCCGTAACCTGGAGGGGCAGGCCGGTAGCCGCCAGGTGATCTAGGTTGGTGCGCAGGGTGTTGGTGGCGTCTTCGAAGCTGCCGTCTCCGTACTTGGGGGTGGAAAAGGCGTGGGCCTGAAATCCGAGCACGTCGATCAGGTCGTCGGCCTGCAGCAAGTCTACGATCTCGAGGTATTTGTCGGTGATGTTGAGGTAGTTGGTGACGACCTTGTATTCGTTGAGCACCAATTTGGTCTCTTCGCAGGGGAAGTACTGCCGGGAGAGCTTGAAGGCGTTGACGATCCAGTCGTACTCGCCGGGCGCGGTGCCCAGTTCTTCGTTGAGCATTTTGAGGGCATCCACATAGTCGCCGCTGTTGGCGCCGCCGGTGTTAACGGTAAAGGGGGTATTATCGATGCCGTTGGGCGGATCGTTGACGATCTCATTGGCGACCTCTATGTACTCCAGGGTGGCGCGGGCGTCGGAGTTGCCATCGAAGTGGTCGGCCACCGCCTGGAACCAGGCGCGGATCTTGGCAATCTTTTCCGCGTTGGTCATGGGCCGGAACCAGGTGGGTTGTTGGTTGCCCCAGAGCAACACGTGGTAGCGGAAGGGGAACCCGTTGCTGGCGGCGTAGGCACGGGCTTCTTCGACCTCCCCGAAGTCGTATACGCCCTCGGTGCGTTCGACGCTGACCCACTTACCGGCGTTTTCCGGTGTCACCTGGTTGAAGTAGTGCTCGTGGTCCTTCATTTGGGCAGCGCTGTAGATGGACCCCAGGAACTTGCCCTTGTCCGTAGCGATGGGCTGCTAGTCGGCGGGCACGTCG